>CAJLXE010000239.1 GCA_905210525.1 uncultured Clostridia bacterium
TATATTAAGAATCTTTTCCGTGCTTAAGTCCGTCAAGCGCATTTTTTACTATATCTTTAAGCCCTCTGTCATATAATACCTGCGGAAGATCAAATCCCGGGCGTCTGTTTGCTTCTATAAATATAGGACCGTCAGGTGTAACCGCAACATCCCAGCCTATAACCATTATGCGCGGTTCAATAAGCGCCGCCTCACAAACCATCTGCTTTATTTCATTCCAATACGGAATTTCATATCCGTCAAATTTTATACCCGATACGGGATGACATTGAAAGTGATTGAGATCTTTGTCTATGGCTTCACCTATAAGTATTCCGTTTTCTTTATTTATAAGAACACCCATGCCGCCGCCATGAAAATTATCAACATCGCATTTTCCGTTTCCGACGCGTAAGCCTGTAAATATTATTTCAGGTGTACCCGTGACGCTTGAAGTCATAATTCGTATTGTATTAACACTTCTCTGACATAATGCAGACATTTTTTCATGCTGTATTACATATTGTTCAATAAAAAGCCTGTTGTCTTTAAGATAATTCAAATATTCATGTGTATCCGTTATATCTGCTGAACAGACCTTTTTTACGCTGTGACCGCCCAAACCGTCCACAGGCTTTTGCATAAATACGGCATTTTCATTAAGAAATGCTTTCAGAGCTTCCTCATCCGATTCTTCGGGCAATAAATATTTTCTTTTGGTATATTGAGAAAAAGCTTTCATAAAATTAGGTTTTACAGTGAATATTTTTTTATATGCGGGCGGAGATACCTTTTTATAAAAACTATCCTGAGTACGAATCGTAACATAACGGCTCTTCTCTTTGAAAGATCTTTTATAAAACTCGTAATTCAGATAATCAGATAAACCGCTTCCGAAAAGTACCATGCATACCGCGGAATCACACAGCATTAAAAAACGGCTTTTGTGCTGTTCTTTGGATATTTTACCTAAATTTTCATAAAAATGTTTATATGACGCATTGATTGCGAATTTCAAAATTCCCATTATATCAGACTCCCATAATATTCAGATTCTTTTTGTACTTTTAAATAAAATATTCTTCCAAAAATCAATAAAGCAATTTCAGCGGGACAGTTTACCGTTTAACCGTCCCGCCGACAAAAACAGAATTACACTTTACGAAGCGGAATATCCGACGATATAATCGTAACATTGCCGTCCGCATCAGGCGTAAAGTCACTCTGAGCTATTGAATTTGTAATCTTTACGGTTGCGGTTCTGTCGCCCGTACACGAAATAATAGGACCCTTTGTCGCGCCCTTGAACGTTGTACCCGACATCAATATATCGGTATTTCCGTAAACAAGTCCCTCAACATCTTCAAGCGTACTGATAAGTATTTTACTGTCCCGCATTACCGAATTTATAAGTTTTATGGTATTTACCGGTGATACCGCAAATATAAGAACAGGAATATCGTTTTGGAAAAATATATTTTCAAAAATAATATCTTCCTGAACAGGCATCACGGAATAAGGATAACAACTGTGCGCCCAATTATTGTTTTCAAAATTGATTGCAAATGCAATTTCGCGTTTTTTCTGCAAAAATATATCTTTGAAGTGCAGATTTCTGCATCCGCAATTATAAATGGCACCGTCATCCTGACACATATACCAACAGATTCCGTCGAGTACCTGAAAACCTCTCTCATGAGTAGGCGGTGTTATCGATTTGTATTCTTTGCCGTCAACATTCATCTGAACACGATATACTCTTCCGTTATGGACAACCGCATCGGAATGTCTAACCATCATGCCCTCTTTCCAGTCGCACCATGATCCACCTAAAATACGGCAGAAAAATCCGTCTGTTGATTCCTGATTAAGGTCATAGCAGTCCTCTATTACGCCATCCTCTATCCAGCCAAGCTGCGGATTTGAAGATGTATAATCAAATGCATTCAATGCAATAGGATCGTCGAATGTTCTGAATATGCAGTGCCGTATCGCAAATTTTTTGCCTCTGCCAAGATGAACTCCGTCCTTTCTGCCTTCGATACGAGCGTTTTCAAATACAAAATTTTCAAACGTGCTTATCTGTACAGCATATGAGATCGATAAAAGATCGGGACAAACAAAGTCTTTCACAACAACATTGTTGCAGTAAAAAAACGATACATGACCGCGCAACCCCATTATATGGTCGCATTCATTTTCATATCCGTCCGATCTCGCTTCAAGTCCGCTTGCGTCTCCCATCGCCTCGTTTCCGTTACAAAGAAGATGTAAACCCGTTATTGTAATATCCGTATTGTATGTTCTTGTGTAAGCACCTCTGTTTACAAATGCATATGCGCACTGTCCTTTTTTCGGTGCAACACGGCGTATTACAGTACCGTTGCCGAATTCAAGAGTGGTATAGCTGTCAAGAAGAATTGTTCCGCTCATATCATATATGCCCGGTATGCCTACAATAACCGTACCGCCTCCGGACACTGCGTTTTGTAAAGCAACTGTATTGCTTTCCGGATCGTTCCCCGGCATAAATCCATAATCTGCCGCATTCTTATATGGGAAAGATGTCATTTGTATAAAATTTCCTTTCGCAATTAAAATAATTCTTTATAATTATACAATAAAAAAATA
>CAJLXE010000240.1 GCA_905210525.1 uncultured Clostridia bacterium
TTTGTGTTTGTTAAAATTTCTATGATACTAATGATAGCATCGATTGTGTTCGGGTGGCTTTTTCTGTCAGCTTTTTATAAAACGAAAAATAACTATTATGACAATTTGTAGAATTTATTGATGATGATTTGTTATTTTGTAACATGAACCTCTTGACATTTTATATAATACATGATAAAATAATTATCAGGTAAATAATATGCCTGAAGTTTATTTGGAGATTATGTTTTTATGGGTAAAAATGTTTTGCTGGCACAGTCCGGCGGGCCTACTGCTGTTATAAATTCAAGTATTGCAGGAGCGTTTTATGCGGCGAACGAGTCCGATGATATAGATAATGTGTATGCCGCAATAGGCGGAATACAGGGTGTAATGTCCGAAAGATTTGTTAATCTGAGCGAACTTCCCGATGAAAACATGAAAATGTTCCGATACACGCCGTCAGCAGGACTCAATTCCTGCCGCCATGTGCTTTCCGATGATGAAAATGACGACGAATACCGCAAAATATTTGAAGTTTTCAAAAAAAATGATATAGGATTCTTCTTTTATAACGGTGGAAATGATTCTATGGATACGGCGGATAAGCTTAATAAATATGCTGTTAAGCACGGCTATGATGTAAAAATCAACGGTATTCCCAAAACCATAGATAATGATTTGTTCGGAACAGATCACTGCCCGGGGTTCGGAAGTGCTGCAAAATATCTCAATGTCACATTACAGGAGGCAGCATATGATACATACTCATACCCCAATTCAAAAACAGTAATCATAATGGAAACAATGGGCAGAAATGCAGGTTGGCTTGCAGGCTCGACTGCTCTTGCAGAATACAAAGGCAGGCAAATTGCCGATTTTATATATACCCCCGAAGCAGCTTTTGATATGGATAAATTTCTTTCCTCAATAAGCAACGCACTCGACAAACAGACTATGGTATTTGCGGTTGTATCGGAAGGTATTAAAAATAAAGACGGTAAGCCTCTTTTTTCGGCTGAGAAAAGTACGCATGACAAATTCGGACATCAACAGTTGGGAGGCATGGCTTCTTTTCTTGCCGGTGAAGTCAAAAAGAATGTAATCAAGCGTGTAAAAACAGTAAATCCGGACATAGCTCAAAGATGTGCGGCTCACATGATGTCCGCAGTGGACTTTGACGAGGCGTATAAGGCAGGCTATATGTCTGTTAAATTTGCGCTTGACGGAATTTCCGGCGTTATGTCTGCGTTTGAACGTGTAAGCAATGATCCGTATTCTATAAATATAATACCGGCTCCGCTTTCCGCGGCGGCAAACACAGAGAAAAAGATCCCCGCTGATTGGATATCGCCGGAAGGTGATAATGTTACGGAGCAATTTAAAAAATATGTTCGCCCGCTTATAATGGGACAGGTGGATATTCCTTTTAAAAACGGACTGCCTGATTATTTTGTTTTGTAAGTAATATTTCAATTTGATTTATTCTCACATTGAAAAACATCCGGACTCAGGCGTAAATCTGCAATGGCTCAAAGGTTAATAAATATGTCCTTTGGTTATAATATCATAAAAAGCATACAGAAAGGAAATGAATGAGTATGAATATTTTTAGACGACAGACAATTAATGATTATATTCAGTCGAACGGTAAGGCAACTTACGATGAATTGATGAAGCTTATACCCGATATTTCATGCATGACGCTTCGCAGAGATCTGGAACACCTTGAAAAAGAAGGATTGGTATTGAGAGTTCGCGGCGGTGCCCGTTCTGTAAGCAGTATTTCCGGTGAAAGCGAGGATAAATACGCTGTGCGTGCGGCGGCAAATATTACAGCTAAAACAGACATAGCAGAAAAGGCATTGCCGTACATCCAGCCTGAGCATGCCGTGTATTTTGATTCCGGAAGTACGCTTATGCTTCTTTCAAATAAGCTTGAAAACGGATATTATTCAATCATTACTCCGGCACCTAATCTTGCGATAGAATTGCTGAAAAAAAACAAAGTCGATATTACACTGCTTGGAGGAAGACTCAGCAGAGATACTCTTGCTGTCACAGGAAATGCCGCAATAGATTCTGTTAACGAAATCAATATTGATACGGCAATTATGTCAACATCCGGATATTCAATAGATTGCGGCTTTACGAGCGGCGAATACAACGAAGTGTTTCTCAAAAAGACAGTTATGCGCAAAGCAAGACGCGTTGTAATGGTTATGGATATTTCAAAGTTTGATAAAAATCTTCCTTATACGTTCGGCACAATAAAAGATATAGATGTTCTTATTATGGATAAGTGTCCGCCCGATGAGCTTATGCAGATATGCGCGGAGCATGGGGTCGAGGTTGTATTTTGATTCGGTAATATAAACAGACGGGGTAATAGGAACAATTATAATGGACGGTAAACAATTCAAAACGGTTTTGTTCGGTTATGATAAGGAGCAGGTGGAAGCCGCTCTGGAAAAAATGCGCAACGATATGGAGACTCTTGCCGAGGATTCAAAGAATAAAATAAAGCAAGCGCAAAATATAGCTATGAACGCAAATTCTCTTGCGGACAGTTTACAAAAAGAACTGGAAAATATA
>CAJLXE010000241.1 GCA_905210525.1 uncultured Clostridia bacterium
TGTACGATTAAGAAGTCGTTTTTCTTAATGTTTATTTTATAGAGGTACTTGTAGAACAATGCAAAACACACGTATTTGTAGTTGAAGTAAATGTCTCTCCATTTCCAAGCATGAAAAGGGGATGCATTATGCATATATACCGCTCGTTTTCGAGCTGTGACGTTGGGTGTAGTATCATGTAATGACAACCACAGGTATGGTTTGATTTTTTTTGATAATTTTTTGAAATAGATATATTCATAATATATCCGGAAAATCTACATCAAATATAAAAATATCCTACCAAATTATTGCATATTTTATTGAAAACAACGGCAAGAGCTTCCTTCGGGTTTACGGATGTCAAGAATCAGCATAAATTGCGGATAAATTGCGAATTTTCTGCAAAAAATACTTGAAAATATCTTATAGTGGTGATATAATATAAATTGTATGAGATAATGCCACATTTTATGCGGATATTTTGATATGTGCCCAAAAAATCAGACACTTTTGAAAGTACATATCATACAAAGGGCTCTTTTATATGTTGCTGTTTTTTATAATTCCGGTGCTTGTTGCATACATAAAAAAATATAATTTACGTTATGCGTTTGCAACATGGGAACTGTATCCGCTGTATGCGGTTGAATTGATACATATTTTCTTTCAGATAAATGCTTATCTGGGGAATTTTGAATTTGTAAGGTTTTCCGGGGTTATACAACTCGCAATGAATGTGACGCTTCTGTTGCCGATAATTACGAAAAAACTTTATCGCACGGCATTGATCGGTTCGGGATGTGTTGTTGTGGGATCGTTACTCAACAGAGCGGTTATAAGCGCCAACGGAGGGCATATGCCCGTTTATGCAACATTAAGCAGATTAACGGGTTTTTTCAGAGAAGCGGCTTTGGAATCGGCGGATGAGCTGCATATTATGATGTCCGGCGCTACAAAGCTTAATTTTCTTGCAGATTATATAGATTTGGGCTTCTGCATAATGAGTCCCGGCGATATATTTATTCATGTTTTTGTATCTGCCGTTATTTATAATACAATAAAATCGGCAGCATCCGGAAATGGAAAGATTGTTGCGGAAGGTAAAACAAATGAATAGTTACATTGTATTGGTTTTAGCGGATGGTATCGGATATTTCTTGCAGAGCATGGGAGCTGTTGTAGGAATATATATAGCTTCCAAACGCAAGATTGCAGCAAAAAATTTATTTTTCATGTCTTTGGTATTTGCTGTTGTTGCATATCTTTGCAGATATATTTCCCAGTATGTCGGCTTCGGACTCCATTCCATGCTTATGATAGCCGCTTTCGTTGCAATAGCGTGTTTGTGGCTGAAAACAAACCTTGTCAACAATATATTCGCTGTTATCGGGACATTTATTGTGATTGCAGTGTATGAAGCAATTAATTACATGGTATGTACGATGTTGATGGGTGAAGGTACGTTGAAAACAATACTCGAAAATACCGATATTCACTGTCGAATAATTAAGACATTTATAGGTTATCCGACAAACATAATGTTGCTTGTAACTATGATTGTTGTTTATAAAATTGTAATGCTCAAAATGAGCAAAAAGGAGCATGACAGTGGAAAAGCTGGCGAAAACGATAGCGGGCAGAGTCGGTGAGAAACTTGGCTGTGATGACGAAAAAATCGCCGTTATGGCGTATGGCTTGATTGGATTATTCCAATTTGTCGTTATACTTTGTGCCTGTGTGGTTATCGGCTTGATTTTCGGCTTTTTTATTGAGGCGATGATTATATTCTGGGGCGTAGGTATAATACGGCGCTCGACAGGCGGCGCACATTCGCGAAATTTTTATTGCTGTCTGTTTACGAGCATTGCATTTATATGCTTTTTTGCTTGGGTTTGCAAACAAATGTCTGTTTATTCCTCAAGCATATATTTCTATGAACCGTATCTGCCGATATATGCGGCCGCATTTGCTGCTGTATATAAAGAGGCGCCTGTGGAATCGCCGAATAAGCCTCTCAGTCGGGAAAAATGTTTTCGCTTACGGAGAGCGGCTTTTATAACGATCGGCGTATTTGCGGCTGTAAGCGTTTGTGAATACGTTATAAGTGTCCTGGGGGGCATGGAGGGCAATTTTTATCACATATCATTGCCGCTGACAATATGCGTTTTATGGCAGACGTTTTTAATACTCCCGGCAGGTAAGATGTTTATAGATCTTATAGATCGTATATTTATAAAACAAAGGTAAACAGTTCTGCATATCATTTTTGTTATGCGTGGATTTATATTAAATAAAGCGAAAGGAGCTCGTGAAATGAAGACAAAATTATTAGCTGTGGTATCAGTGATAGCAACATTGTTTGCAACGTTGGCAGCAACCTCTGCTTGTTTCTGGCGGCTGTATCAGCCTGAAGAGCCCTCCTCTTTGCAGGACAGATAAGTGTTTTATCTGGAGCTATTACCAAAAAGCCGACATTATTTTGTCGGCTTTTTTGGTGTGTAAATTTCATATAAGAATATAAGCGGAAATTTACGGGACAAATAATACGGCAAAATTTAATAATTTACGGAATTTTTGACAACAATATACGGG
>CAJLXE010000242.1 GCA_905210525.1 uncultured Clostridia bacterium
CTGCTGCGCCTGCTGCTGAGGCTGCTGTTGCTGCTGACCCATCGCAAAAAGATTGCCTGCATTCATGCCGCCTGCGTTCTGCGCCATACTCATTCCGAAAAAGCCGCCCATTGCGCCCATTCCGCCTTCGTTTGCCGCAGCTGTTCTCATAGCGTCTGTCTGACCGCCGACAATGCGTGCCGCCGCAATATTCGGATTGGTTGTCATAACGTTTTCTTCCCACTCGGTAATCTTCTTTCTTTGATCCTCGGGGATAGATACACCGTTAATGCTTACGGCGAAAAGCTCGATTCCGCGCTTTTCCTTCCACTCGGCTTTAAGTTCCTCGGCAAGCGCCTTTGTAACCTCTTTTGTATGCGCCGGTATTTCGGAATACATTATTTTCATTGCCGAAATCTGCGCAAATGCCGGTCTGAGAGCGTCTAAAAGCTCACTCTTTAACATTTCGTCAATTTCCGAACGGCTGTATACATATTCCACATTACCGGTCACATTCGTGTAAAACATAACGGGATCGGCTATTTTATAGGAATACACGCCGTTACACCTTAAATCCACCGACAGCTTATAGTTCATAGACTCATCTATCGTTACCCTAAAGGGTACAGGAGATGAGGTGCCGAATTTATTGCCGGTAATTTCCTTTGTGTTGAAATAATAAACCCTCTGATCCTTGCCCGGTTCGCCGCCGAAAGTAAAACGCTTGCCTACCTGTGCAAAGCTTTGTTTGATGCTTTCGCCCAAATTGCCGCAAAAAATGCTCGGCTCGGTGGAATTATCGTAGACAAACTCTCCGGCCTCGGCGCAAAATTCAACAATTTTGCCCGATTCCACAATAATCATGCTCTGTCCTTCATTTATCGAAATAACAGAACCGTTTGAAATAATGTTGTCGTCTCCCTTTTTGTTGGAGCTTCTTTTTCCCACTCGTTTTTCACCTTTTGCCACAAGTGTGTCGGCATCTAAACTTTCGCAGTAGAAAAATTCTCTCCACTGATCAGCCAAAACCCCGCCAAGAGCGCCTGCGCCTGCTTTTAAAAGTCCCATAATTCTGTTCTCCTCTCAATTATTTTATTTTTTATACTCTGTTATATCCCATATATCGGGTGTACATATCAGCCTGCCGTTTTCATCTGTATCAAGCGTGATTTTGTGTCCGCCGCGCATGACGATATAAATTTCAACATCGCCGCCGCAGTTTATTATATACGGTGTGCCGTCATCTGCTTTTTTCAAATTTTTCTTATCGCCGTTTTGAATCAGCTCGTTTTCCTCTCCGTACCGCGGAATAACAAGATACCATTTTTCTCCGCCGTAATCGTAATTCTTTACGGCTTTGCGCTGCTCCTCGGAAAGCTTTGAAAAAAGCTTTTCTATATATTCCTTTGCCGTATTTTTGCCGGTTTCTCCCTCTCCGAGATATGCGACCGCCCAATAGGGATAGTCCTCGATTTCATCGAACGGAAGAGTATTTGCGTATTCTGTACGATGCTCACTGTCAACATACACCATGCCCGGTCCGTCAAGCATAAAAGGTTTTTCTCCCGGAGCCCTGCATCCGAAAAGACCGGCAATAACCGTAAATATCGCAATTGCTTTCATCAGCCTCACCTTAATCACCCTTTCGGCAATTCAATCCGCATATCGTAGCAAAGAATTCTCGAAATAAGAGCCGCCGCTTCACTGCGTTTTACCTGTGAATCCGGATAGAACGCCATGTATTCATTGCTTCCCACTGCGACCCCTTTATTATAAAGATCCAAAATTTCATATGCGAAGGGAGTTGTGTCATAAACGTCCGGAATATCGGTTATCGGAACATCGTTTATAAAATACGGATTGACGTCGCACCGTGAAAACAGATATGCCATCTGTGCACGCGTTGCGTTTTCCTCCCAATCGAAGATAATATAATCTTCAAGTATTGCATTGTCATAGCAATAATCCACATAAACATCATACCAGTTTTCACCGGTAATCCGGAATTCAACTTCCTCTCTTTCGTATTGGCTTTTATTGTGAATTACCGCGGCAATTTTGGCTGCCTCCGCGCAGGTAAGCCCTGCATTCGGGTCAAATTCCCTTTTGTTTTTCCCGTTTATGATGCCAAAGCTGTACGCCGTCTGCACATAAGAATAGTACCATGCGTCCGGCGATATGTCCGCAAACGGCAGAGAGGTATCCTCCAGATATTTGCTTCCTTTAAAGCCACAGTCCTCGCAGTATATCATGTTTTCACCGAAAATATCCTTTTCCGTCATACTCTCAACAAGCGCAGTATGCATAAGTGAAAAACTAAAATTCCCGTCACCCTTTGCATCGGATATTTTTTCGTACATCACATGCTCCTCTGCCGTGCACGGGATATAAAACTGTATAAATCCGGTTCCGGCAAACACATCAGAATCAAACGTTATTTCCTCTGAATTCAATGTAACCTCATTAAGATTTGCGCAGTTGGCAAAAGCGCGCTCACCGATATTTTTCACACTTGACGGAATATATGCACTTTCGGCATTGCAGCCTTCAAATGCATTTGTGTTTATCAATTCAATTCCTTCGGCAACGGA
>CAJLXE010000243.1 GCA_905210525.1 uncultured Clostridia bacterium
TATTTTGTATGAATCGGCTTCTATTGTAAAGCAGGCGTGTCCAAGCCATGTTATTTTTATATTTTCCGGCATAAATTTTATGCCTTTGCTCAGCAAAGGCTTCCTTTCCGTAATATTTCTTCAAAAAATATAATAAATCAATACTTATGTTTATAATAACTGATATATATTATAACCGATAACACCAAAGCCAGAGCGGCAACGGCAAAACAAGTGCTTCCCACAATTATGTGAGTTGAGCTTTGCATTCTTCTTGCGCAATAAATTCCTGCGAGCAGTCCCACAGCCGCAATACAGCATAAGAGACTTATTAATCTTCCTTTTCTCTTCATTTGAATCAGCCTGCTCTTTCTTTAATGTTTGATTTATATAATTGTAACCCTTTTTCGGGAAAACAAAACTTCGGGAGTTATGTTTCAATAAAATCTTCCTTTGAAACTAATTACTTTGATTTTATTATACCATAAATCAATAAATTATTCAACATTGCGGAATTGTTTTTTTGACTTTTTGTACTTGACACAAACATAATTATTTGATATAATAATCAGTAACATAAAAACTTATAATTGGAGAAAAAATATGGCAACATACTACAACGAGCCTTCACGCACATTCAGTGAATACTTGCTCATACCGGGATATTCCGGTGCCGACTGCATTCCGGCAAATGTATCGTTAAAAACGCCTCTGGTAAAGTTCAAAAAAGGCGAAGAGCCGTCAATATCCATGAATATTCCGCTTGTTTCCGCTATAATGCAATCCGTATCCAATGATACTATGGCAATAGCTCTTGCAAAAGAAGGCGGTGTTTCATTTATATACGGTTCGCAATCCATTGAGGACCAGGCTACTATGGTGCGTAAAGTAAAAAATTACAAAGCGGGATTTGTTACATCCGATTCAAACATCCGTCCGAATCAAACCCTTGCCGACGTTCTTGAACTTAAAATGCGTCTGAACCATTCAACAATAGCCGTAACGGAAGACGGCACTCCCAACGGCAAGCTGGTAGGTATAGTTACAAGCCGTGATTACAGAGTAAGCCGTACACCTATGGATGCGAAAGTTTCTTCATTCATGACGCCTCTCGAAAAGCTTTATACCGCACCCGAGGGCACATCTCTCAAAGAAGCTAACAATATAATATGGGATCACAAGTTAAATTCTCTCCCGATAGTGGACAAGAACGGCCGTCTTGTGGCATTCGTTTTCCGCAAAGACTACGATCAGCACAAGGAAAATCCGCTTGAGCTTCTCGATTCATACAAAAGATACGTTGTAGGTGCCGGTATAAACACGAGAGACTACGAGGAAAGAGTTCCGGCTCTGGTAGAAGCAGGCGCTGACGTTCTGTGCATAGATTCAAGCGAAGGCTTTACGGAATGGCAGAAAAGAACAATTTCTTTCATTCGTGAAAAATACGGAGATACGGTTAAAGTCGGTGCGGGAAACGTTGTTGACCGCGATGGATTCAGATTCCTTGCCGAAGCCGGTGCGGATTTCATAAAAATCGGCATAGGCGGCGGTTCGATATGCATTACGCGCGAAACAAAAGGTATAGGCCGCGGACAGGCAACGGCAGTAATAGATGTCGCAAAGGCACGCGATGAGTATTTTGAAGAAACGGGAGTCTATATTCCGATTTGCTCAGACGGCGGAATAGTTCACGATTATCACATAACTCTTGCCCTTGCCATGGGTGCCGATTTCTGTATGCTCGGACGCTATTTCTCACGTTTTGACGAAAGCCCAACAAACAAAATAATGGTCAACGGCAACTACATGAAAGAATACTGGGGCGAAGGAAGCGCAAGAGCACGCAACTGGCAAAGATACGACTTGGGAGGCGCCGCAAAACTTTCATTTGTCGAAGGCGTTGACTGCTATGTTCCGTATGCAGGCTCTTTGCACGATAACCTCGCTACAACACTCAGCAAGATACGTTCTACAATGTGCAACTGCGGTGCACTCAGCATAGAAGAACTTCAGGATAAAGCTAAACTCACTCTCGTAAGCTCCGTCTCCATCGTTGAGGGCGGCGCACACGATGTTCTCGTAAAAGACAAAACAACTCAACAATAATATGTTTTTTTCTTGGACGCTTTTGTAAAAGCGTCCAAACCCGAAAACTAAAACACTACGTGGTTACCTATCTGCCTCGCCGATGGTCGTCAAGGCAGATAGGTATTAAATTTACGTTTCTATTTTATGTTTTGTAAAATCGGAATTTTGTTACAAGCATCATTCACACCGAAAATTGAACTTCGTTACAGCTATCCCTCAACCTCATCCATGGTCGTCAAGGCTGAGGGTATTAAGTTTATGTTTCTATTTTATGTTTTGTAAAATCGGAATTTTGTTACAAGCATCATTCACACTGAAAACTGAACTTCGTTGCAGCTATCCCTCAACCTCGCCCATAGCCGTCGAGGCTGAGGGATATTAAGTTTATGTTTCTATTTTGTGTTTTACAAAATCGAAGTTTTGTTACAATTACAATTCACACCAAAAACAATAT
>CAJLXE010000244.1 GCA_905210525.1 uncultured Clostridia bacterium
TCGCGGATCAGAACTATTTCAGTGTGTTTTTTAAGAGAATGATGGGCAAATCGCCTGTGAATTATATAAAATAGTTATATAAATCGGAACAGGGAGGGATATGTTCCGTATCCCTCCCCATAATGTTTATTGAATATATCGGCGTTGACATCAGCAACCACAGCCGCAACCGGGGTTATTATCTGCACAGCCGCAGTTTCCGAAGCCACAGAACAGAACAACGAGAAGCAGGAAGAAGAAGAGAAGACTGTCGCTGTCTTCGTTGAACATATTGCAGTTCATGAAGAGAACTACGAGAAGCAGGAAGAAGAATAACAAGCTTGAGCTGTCCATGTCGTTATTGTTGAATAAATTTGAAAGAAACATAAATTTATCTCCTTGGATTATTGATTTGTACTTTGAAGTTGTTAACTTCATTAACAAATTATGCCAATAAGATAGTTTGGTTACATATATTTCAGATATGAAAGGAAAATTACTATGTACATTAAGATGAGATTCTTAAACGGAGCATCAAAGGCTTTGACGCTCAGCTACGACGACGGTGCTACCGCCGATGAACGCTTTATAGAAATTATGCGTAAAAACGGGCTTAGGGGCACGTTTAATCTGAACAGCAGTATGTTTCTTTACGGCAATGATGAAAAAGAAAAAGAACGCGTTGAAAGACTTAAAAATCTGTACATCGAATCCGGCAATGAGGTTGCGTGTCACGGGGTGAGCCATCCGAAGCTCGAACAGCTTACCACGCCTCAGATGATACATGAAATTCTTGACGACAGAGAACGGCTTGAAAAAGAATTCAACACCATAATAAGAGGAATGGCATATCCTTACGGCTCCTATGACGATAATGTTTTGCAGGCTTTGAAGCTTTGCGGAATATGCTATTCAAGAACAGTGGGCGCTACGGGCAGCTTTGGGATTCCGCAGAACTGGCTTGAACTTGAAGCGACGTGTCATCATGAGGACTCAAGACTCTGGGATCTTACCGATGAATTTATAAATGCAAAGGATAAAGCCGATCCCATGCTTTTCTATGTCTGGGGACATAGCCACGAATTTGACAGACGCAACAACTGGGACAGATTCGAGCAGTTTGCGGAAAAAACGGGCAATCGCGATGACGTATGGTATGCCACAAATATAGAAATATATGATTATGTTCAGGGATTCAACAGATTGCAAATGTCTGCCGATTGCAAGATTATACATAATCCGAATGCTTTTACCGTATGGTTTTGGGTAGACGGCAAAAATTACAGCATTGCTCCGGGAGAGACTAAAAGAATATAATGTGAATGTGCTGTTATTTGTGCAGAACTTTTTTTGTACGTTTTTCGGTTTCTTCACGCGTAAGCATAATTATTCTGCCGCAAGTCAGACATTTTAATTTTACATCGGCACCTGTGCGGAGAACTTCCCATGTTTTTCCTCCGCACGGGTGATTTTTTTTTGTTTCTATTATATCGCCCGCATTGTATTCTATAAACATTTTTGTTACTCCTTAAAAAGATTATAAAAATAAGTCTGCAAGCTTAATGCCCGCAGACCTTTTTGTTTTTTGAGATTATCTGTTAAGAATGGTTTCTTCTGTGTCGTAATCGAAGAAGTGAAGTCTGTTAACGTCAAAAGCAACAGTGATTGTATCGTCACATCTTACCTGAGTACGAGAATCGCTCATTGCGGTAATAGCCATTCCTTCGATGTTCATGTAGAAATATGTGTAAGCACCGAGGTTTTCAACAACGTCTACATATGCTTTAACGAGGTTTTCGTTACCCTTTGCAATATGCTCTTCATCGTTATGAATATCTTCGGGACGTATTCCCATGATAACCTGTCTGCCGATATATCTTGTAAGATCCTTGAATTTACTCTTTTTGTAATCGTTGAGGAGTATTCTGCCTCTTGTGAAGTCTGCATAAATTTTGCCGTCAACGTCTGTGATCATGCAGGGGATAAAGTTCATTTGCGGGCTGCCCATAAATCCTGCTACGAACTGGTTATCCGGGTAATCGTAAAGGTTTTGAGGAGTATCAACCTGCTGCATAACGCCGTCCTTCATTACTACGATTCTTGAACCCATTGTCATAGCTTCTGTCTGGTCGTGAGTAACGTAAACGAATGTTGTCTGAAGTCTGTTGTGCAGCTTTATGATTTCGGTTCTCATCTGTACACGGAGTTTAGCATCAAGGTTTGAGAGCGGTTCGTCCATAAGGAATACCTTAGGTTCACGAACGATAGCACGGCCGAGCGCAACACGCTGGCTCTGACCGCCGGAGAGAGCCTTCGGCTTTCTTGCAAGGAGATGCTCTATATCAAGAATTTTAGAAGCTTCCTTAACACGTCTGTCGATTTCTGTTTTCGGGATTTTTCTGAGCTTAAGACCGAAAGCCATATTCTCGTAAACAGTCATGTGAGGATACAAAGCATAGTTCTGGAAAACCATGGCAATGTCTCTTTTTCCTGGTGTTAAGTCGTT
>CAJLXE010000245.1 GCA_905210525.1 uncultured Clostridia bacterium
TGAACGGCTATGTTGCCCATTACGGTTGCTTCAACAGGGCCTGCTATAACCGTGCAGCCTGTTGCGTTTGCGGTATTGCGGCAAAGCGTTTTGTCTTGTATTCCGCCGCCTACCATATTGATTCGGGTAATATTCATTCCGGTGACATCTTCAAGCATACGTATTGTTGATTTGTATTTCATAGCGAGGCTCTGATATATACAACGAACGATTTCTCCGCGCGTTTGGGGAACGAATTGATTTGTTCTTTCGCAGTATTTTGCGATTTTATCGGGCAGATTTTCGCCAAGCTCAAATTCAGGTGCGTCACAGTCTATGTAACACTTGAACGGCTCCGACGCTCTTGCTTCATCGCCGAGGATTGTGTAGTTAAGCTTTTCGCCTGACATTTCCCAGTAGCGCTTTGACTGCTGAACTATCCAGAGTCCTATTATGTTTTTGAGGAATCTTACGCTTCCATTGTAGCCTATTTCGTTTGTAATGCCGTATTTCATGCTTTCTTCAGTTATAACGGGTTTGGGCATTTCCGTTCCGAAAAGACTCCATGTGCCGCAGCTTATGTATGCTGTATGTTCATCTGTTGCCGCGCTTACAACTGCGCTTGCAGTATCGTGAGTTGCAACCGCTACAACAGGAATTTTGTCACACTCAAGTTCGCTGCATATTTCATCCGAAAGTTCGCCGTATATCTGACCGGGGCGTATGAAGTCTGCAAAAATATCTTTATTTACGGAAAGCTTATCAAGCAAGTCTGTATCCCATTCAAGAGTTTCGGGATTAAGCAGGTTAGTGGTAGATGCGTCAGTTATTTCGGTACGCATTTTGCCTGTAAGAAAATATGCGAACAAGTCAGGCATGAGCAATATTTTGTCAACGCAGTTCATTATGTTCTTTTTATATTTGTAAAGATAATAAAGCTGATAAAGCGTGTTTATTCTGAGGCTTTGCGTGCCGGTTTTTGCATATATATCATCCTGAGAAATTATATTTTCATATATTTCTTCGGGCATACCTTCCGTACGTCTGTCGCGGTAGTGTACAGGATTTGCAACAAGCTGACCGTCTTTGTCGAGCATACCGAAGTCAACGCCCCATGTATCGATACCTATCGCATCTATTTTACCATGCTTTTGCGCAAGCAATATGCCTTGCTTCATTTCTGAAAGAAGTCTGAGAACATCCCAGTACATCGTGTTATTCTGAACTACCGGAATATTCGGAAATCTGTGTATTTCCGTCATGCTTATTTTTCTGTTTACATTGTCAAATTCAGCGAGCATTGCACGTCCGCTTGATGCGCCGAAATCAAATGCAAGTACTTTTTTGTTCATATCGTACTACCTCTTTTATTGTTGTATATTAAAATTTTATAAATTCAGTCTTATTTGTAAAGGTTAAAATTATCATCTGTAAGCCGTAACGCTTATAAGCTCAACATCCTTGGATACGTATCCGTTGAGGTAAGTTGTGGGTTTTGCGTAATCGGTGGAAAGATATTTTTTGTTGTCATCGGAGAACACGGTGACAACGGTGCTGTCATTACCGAGCCTTTCCTGTGCCATAACGCATCCCAAAAAATTGGCTCCGGATGAGACACCGACTCCGATGCCGAATTTTTCCGAGAGCATACGCGCCATTGCGATTGCGTCGCCATCGTCTACAGAAACGATGTGGTCAACCTGATTCATTTTGAGTATTGGTGGGATAAATTCATCGGAAATGCCGTAAATTCTGTGCATACCTATTTTATATCCCGTTGAAAGGGTAGGGGAATTGAGCGGTTCAAGAGGATATATGAGGCAATTCGGGTTTGCTTCTTTAAGTCTTCTGCCTACGCCCATGATTGTGCCTCCCGTACCTACGCCTGCTACAACGCAGTCTGCCGTTTTGTTCAACGCCGAGAGCTGTTCAACTATTTCAACGCCTGTTGTGAGATAATGAGATTCTGTGTTTTCTTCGTTTGAAAACTGTCTCGGAAGAAAAACGCCTCCGCTGCGGGCAAGTTCTTCGGTTTTTCTTATTGAACCGAGAAAGCCGCCTTCTTCTCGTGATACCAGAATTACGTCTGCACCAAAGCTCTTCATTATATTTATACGCTCCGCAGTCATCCAATCGGGCATATATATTATTACTTTGTGACCGAGCAAACGTCCCAATGCACAGAATGAAATTCCTGTGTTGCCGCTTGTCGCTTCCGCAATAATATCGCTTTCGTTTATTCTGCCGCGTTCGTATGCATTACGTAATATATGATAAGCTACTCTGTCTTTTATGCTTCCGGTAAGATTGTAATATTCCGCCTTGGCATAAACTGTTCTTTCGTTGCCGTTGTAGCGGTATTTTATGGAAAGCAAAGGAGTTTTTGAAATCATAGGTGCTATTGCGTCGAGTTTATTTATTTGGGTTTGATTCATATTTGGAAGTGTTATACCTTTCATTACGTATATCATTATTTTAACATATTTTTCGGATATGT
>CAJLXE010000246.1 GCA_905210525.1 uncultured Clostridia bacterium
TTCCCGTCCCCGCAAGGTTCGTGTTGGGAATAACCTCACCCGCGGAATTCAACGCTTTGAATTCAAAAGCGTCTCTTAAAGCAAATTTATCGAATAACTCGCCGAAAGTCGTGCCCAATTCTATTCCGCATACGATTTCCGCGCCTGCAACGGTTTCATAATTAAGCGGAAGTTCATTGGTATAAATAACCAATTCCGTGCAAAGATCCTTCCTTTTTGAATTGACAAAAGAAATATTTACCTTTACAGTATCAAGAACCGATATATCTTTGTTTACTGTCAATAAAAGTCCGTCTTTATCCAGCGTCACGCTTAAAGGATCGCCGTCAATCAGTTCTGCCGAGAAATATTCTCTGCCCGGAAGCGCTATTTCGGCATTTGAATATATGTTCTTAAGACTCAGCAAAGCATAAAGATCTATCTTTGTGTTTACTGTAACTTTTTCAGGCTCGGAATCGGATTCAAGTACTGTTCCGTAATTAAAGTCAAGATATGCGCCGTCAAATTTAAATCCGAAGTTTTTGAGATAAGCGTAAAATATATGATCGCATATCATCGTATTGCCCGAAAAATTAATCTTTATTCCCGCGGACACCGCCTTGCGCAAAATATCGTCGGACACCGTTACAAGCAGATTGTTTGTGAAATCTATGTTTTTGATTGAGCCGCCGAGAAGTTCTTGTGCAAACAAAGTCTTGTCGCAATCGCTCATGTTGAGATTGATTATGTTAAGCGCCGCAATCTTATCTATCGGCAGTTCCGTATTTTTTGTGCCCGAAACATCCAAAGTTATAAGCTCTGTTTGTTTTCCAAGTTCCTCAGCTATTTCGGATGTAATTATACCTCCGAGCCCCAGGCCGGTGTAATCATTCTTTTTCAGAACATTCCGTATATCGTCAGCCGAAAGTTTTGAACCGTTTACGTATAATTCATATATACCTGTATAAGCAGACATATCCGGAATCTTATTTTCAAGATCCATATCGCACAGCCATATTTCGCTGTATCCGTTTGCCAGCACATTGGCAAGCTCGGATTTTGAAAAGGAATTGCCCGAAAGCTTGAGCACATTAAGCTTCGGCGTTGTCAGATACAATTTTGGATACGCCTCTGAGATACTGTTGTACGAAAAATCGGCGACAGCCAAAAGATTCATATCATTTATAGCGGAAAAATCCGTTATTTTATTATGTGAAGCATAAAAGTGCGTAATATTTGTATATCTGTTCACAAGCGCTACATTTGATATATTATTGTAGGATATATCAAATACGGAAAGATTCTTCAAAAGAGTATGAAGCGGCATATCCTGCAACAGATTATGCGACAAATTCAGATTGTAAAGCTTTGTAAGAGAATCGAGTCCCGTTGTCTGTGATATTCTGTTTGACGATGCATCGAGCGTTGCAAGAGCCGTACAGCCCTTTAATCCGTCTGTTTCGGTAAGCAGATTACCCGATATGTTAAGATTTACAAGATTCACAAGCCTCGAAAGCTCCGACGCATCGGTCAAACCGTTATTTGAAATGTCAAGTGTAACCACGCTCAGCGGAATCGACGACAGCTTTGACGAAATAAAATTATTCGACACGTTTAATGTTTTAAGTCCGGAAATGCCGGATAAAAAACCTAAATTTGCGAGTCTGTTGTACGAAATATCAAGCATTGCCTGATTTTGATAGGATTTCATGGAAAAAGACCCTAATTCAGCCGAAGAAATAAGATTTCCGCTTAAATCTATAAAAGAAAGCGCAGTCAATCCCTCAAGACTCGTTGTCTTGTCTATGTTATTTCCGGAAAGATTCAATATTCTCAGTTGTTTATTCGCACTTACATCCGGCATTGAAGAAAGCCTATTGTAAGCCGCCGATAATTCCGTAAGGCGCGAAAACGAGCCTGTGCTTACGGTTGAAAGCAAATTACCGTCAACATTAAGAACCGTTATTGCGGAGCATGAATACAGCGGCGATAAATCTTCAATATCATTATATGAAAGATCAACGCGGGAAAGGTTTTTAAGGTACTTGACAGCCGCCGGAATTTTTGTTATACCTCCGGCAGGAAATTTAAGCTCGGTTATATTGAGCAATGTAGCATCATCCGCAGAGGTAAGATCGGAAAAGCGTTTTCCGTTTTCTATAAACTTTGAGTTTATAAACGAAATAAACCACTCCTCCGATTCACATGATGAAATAAACGTTTGATAAAAAGTATTTGCTTTTGCTTTCGGCACAACGCACATAAGTACGGTTGATAATAATATCAAAGCCGCAAAAGCATACTTCAACTTCACTCTTTTCATTTGTACCCTCTGAAATTTTGTTGTTTTAAATATATGATATATTATATTACGCATTTTGTCAATATCAAACAACCAAAATTAAATTAAAATTTACCTTTTACCCTGACAGAGTCTGCACAAATACATCAGCTTTCTTCTTTGTCCGCACACCAT
>CAJLXE010000247.1 GCA_905210525.1 uncultured Clostridia bacterium
TTGGAGCAAAACTGCCCGTTTCCGTCGGTTTTGCTGAGACAGCACGGACATATTACCGAGTGCTTTGCAGGCCTTATGGTTTTATGATATATTTCATAATAAAAAGCAGCTCCTACCAATCCTCTTATAAATGGCAAACAAAATACTGCCGACACCGCCAGTGCCGCCAATATCGCTGCAAACACAATGCCGATCGCCGGAATAAGAGACAGCACATATAAAATAAGTCCGCTTACAGCAACCGTTCCGATTATAATTGCATCAGCATAAAACATATTGGCTTTAAAGCCATCCGTTTCACGTGATGAAACTTCGGTTGCGTCTATTCCGCGTATTTCCGGACGTGTAATCAATATGTAAGGAACAAACCTGTATTCATATGCTTTTGATATCGCAAAAAATATTCCGACAACAGGTATAAGAATCCACACAGTAACCTTAAAAAACATCCAAAGCATACCTCCGCACACGTGCTTGAGATCATTAAATCCCAAAAACAGCATGTCCGATGATATTTTTTTCTTTTGATATGCCGCAAAAAAAATCGTCCTCATTCCTGCCAATATTACAAGCACTATACTTATACCTATTATCGGCACCGCACCGCTCAAAATCATTATTACAGCAGACATAAGAACACACAAAAGGGATAATCCCAACAATTTCTTTTGGTCTTCTTTGAAAACCCTTAATGTTTTTGCGCAAATTACATTTATCATGACGTTCCTCCTATCTTTGCTTCAATGACACACAAAATAATCAAAAATATATTTTTCCATGTCTATACTACCGCAAAGTTTTATTTGTATAAGGATTATAGCAAGTTTATGCTTTATCGTCAAGATATGTTCTGTTTTTTTCGCTTTTATCCGACAAAACAACATTATTTACGTCAAAGAAAGCCGTATTTGCCAATATAAAAAAAGAGGACATTCCGTAAACCAACCTCCTCATAATCAGATTTTTAGTCCGACTTTTGGTGGCAGTTCAATGCCCTCTCTCCTGACATCTTTATAAAATTCAGAAATTAATATTGTTTAATCCGAGACACTCCGAAACAGCTCTCCATTCTTCAATAAGTCTTTTCTCACTCCATGCGGCATTTGCCGGACTTGTCGAAGGCAGGCACACGGCATTCATGTGAATTTTCGGTTCCGTATATTTTTTGTAAAGCTTATATGCAGTCTTTCCGTTTACAAATATATTTTTTATATTTGTATGCAGAAGTATTTTTTCAATATCATTCGGCACAACATTTACAATACTGCTGTCCGATGAGCCCTTTATGTCACATGACGCAATAACATCCCATACGGCTACGTTATGTTTAAGCAGCATATTCTTTTTGTCATCCACACTCTCGGGCAGTTCTTCGTTTAATATTGCCGACATCACTCGCCAGAACCTGTTCTGAGGGTGTCCGTAAAAGAAATTACTTTCTCGCGATTTCTGCGAAGGAAAGCTTCCCAATACAAGCACTTCAGAACTCGCATCGTACAGCGGCGGTATCGGATGTACCTGATGTTGAATATCCAATATAAACCTCACATATTTATTTTAATTCACTTCAAACAAAAAGCATTGACCGTTTCCTGCTTTAAAAGAATAATAACCGTCTGCGTCCTTCTGAAGGTCGATTTTCTCGCCTTTTTCATAGCACGTTACATTCTCACCGTTTATCTTTAATTTTATAGGCAGATTCCAGTCTTGTCCGTAATGCAAATCTGTAAGTATCTCAAGATTCATGAATATAAACGCCTTACCGCTGCCGTCTTTCTTTTCAAAACAGCCTACAAGATAAGATGTATTTCCCAACGTTTCGTCGTTTATATCAACAATATCTTCTATAACTCCGAAATCCTTATACTCGTCAAATTCCGCATAAAGCTGTGAATCCTTCTTCAGATACGTATATGCGCCTACATTCTCGTAGTCCTTAAGTATATCGTACATTTTAAGGATTTCCTCGTTTGCCTCTTTTGCATAATAATAATTGTCACCCTTTGTCATATCTCTGTTTACAACAAGAGTATTAAAGTCTACCCAGTCATTGTCCGCTTCGCTTTGATTTGCATATATAAAGTACAACATCGCTTTTGAGCCGAAGCACATATTCATATACATCTGCCATCTGTAAGCCTTTTCCGCATTGAATATTCCGCCTTTTCTTACGTACGCCTGAATATATGTCCAAAATTCCATATTGTGCTCACGCGCAACATTCATAAAAGTCTGCATACGTTTGAGGTAATAGCTTCCTTCTCCTTTTGTTCCGCACCAACCGTCAGGCTTATTATTCACAAATATATACCAGTCAAATGACATAACCTCAACATTCTTGAGTAAAGGCGAATTTTTTACCTCATCTGCTCTCTCGCCCGCATAGTTTACATACGGTTTTAATCCGTACTTGCCATATTTTTCATTAAATTCATCCACAAGCTTCTGAACCGTT
>CAJLXE010000248.1 GCA_905210525.1 uncultured Clostridia bacterium
TCCAGCAGTCAATGGATTATCTGCGCGCTAACTTTATGTAATATATTTTTTAATCTATCCGAACCGACGTTGGACATACCGACGCCGGTTTTTTATTTTCAGCATTTTTACTTCAAAAAGCACATTGTATAAAAATTTATTGACAAAATTTTATATGTGATATATAATGAAATTAACTTTTGTATCAGTCAAATCCACTGTAAATACATATATAATATCAAGGAGAATATTCTCATGTTATACACAAAAAAAGACGTTTTGCAATATATTGAAGAAGAAGACGTAAAATTCATACGTCTTGCTTTTTGCGACGCTTTCGGCAATCAGAAAAACGTTGCTGTGATCTCTTCGGAGCTCGAAAAAGCTTTTGAAAACGGGGTTCCGTTTGACGCATCCGCTGTTGCGGGATTTTCCGCAAAATCGGATCTGCTTCTGTTCCCCGATCCCGCAACACTCTCTGTTCTTCCGTGGAGACCTTCTCACGGCAAAGTTGTCCGTTTTTATTGCAATATATTTTATCCCGACGGCACACCGTACGAATATGACGGCAGAGCATTGCTCAAAAAAGCAGTTGAGGACGCAAAGCGTGAAGGCGTACTGTGTGACTTCGGTGCAGAATTTGAATTTTATCTTTTCAAAACGAATGAAGACGGTATTCCTACAAACATTCCGTACGATCATGCCGGATACCTTGATATTGCGCCTGCCGATAAAGGCGAAAACGTAAGACGTGAAATATGCTTCACGCTTGAAGGCATGGGTATTACGCCCGAAAGCTCACACCATGAAGCGGGTCCCGGACAAAACGAGGTTGATTTCCGTTCAAGCGATGCGCTCAGTGCCGCAGACAATGCCGTAACATTCAAAAGCGTTGTACGTACAGTTGCCGCACGAAACGGATTGTATGCCGATTTTTCACCCAAGCCGATAAGCAATGAAAGCGGAAACGGACTGCACATAAACATACTTCTGCGTTCCTCGGCAAACAAACGCGTTGATACAGAAGCATTCATGGCAGGAATCATGAAGCATATAAAAGAAATGACGGCGTTTCTGAATCCTGTTGAAGAATCCTACAAACGATTGGGCGAAAAGGGCGCGCCGCAATATATTACGTGGTCACATCAGAACAGATCACAATTAATAAGAATTCCGTACGTCAAAGGTAATTACAATAAAATAGAACTGCGTTCACCGGATACGTGTGCTAATCCTTATATTGCATATACTCTGTTGCTGCGCGCAGGACTCGACGGAATAAAAAACAAGCTTAAACCGACAGAAGCGGTAGACGCAGATATAAACACTTCATCCCAACCGGTTTCCGAATCTATTGAGAAATTGCCGACGTCGCTCCAAGAAGCCGTTGATTATGCGGCAGGCAGTGATTTTATAAAAAAATATATGCCGAAAAATATTCTTGACGCTTATAAAATAATCGAACGCTGATTCAGGTTGTATGGAGTTTTATATATGATAGCCGAAAAAGAACCTAAACGAATTTTAATCGCTTCGGGCTCAGACAAAGGGTGTGAATATTTGTGCCGTTTTTTCCCGGAACCTGAGTTTTATCCCGTCGTGCTTACAAACAACGCCGCCGAAGCAAGACGCAGACTCGCGGAAGAAGATTTTGACATTGTCTTGGTAAATTCGCCTTTAAGAGATGAATTCGGAACAGAATTTGCGGTTGAGACGGTTGACATCAGATACACGGGAGTAATAGTTCTTGTAAAAAACGAGCTTTACGATCAGATAGCATATAAGCTCGAAGAATGCGGAGTGCTTGTAATTTCCAAGCCCACTACGAAATCCGCCGTAATGCAGGCAATTCACCTTTTGAGCGCAACCAGGGGCTTGTTGAAAAAAGCACAGAAAAAAAGCCAAAATATACAGAAAAAGATGGATGAAATCCAGCTTATAAACAGAGCTAAGCTGTTGCTTATCGAAAAGCTCGGAAAATCGGAATCCGAAGCTCACCGTTTCATCGAAAAACAGGCGATGGATCTCAGAAAAACAAAAAAAGAAGTAGCCGAAAGTATCATAGGAACATACGACAACTGATATTTTTGGAGCATAACAATCAATACCGAGAAATTTATGAAAAAATTAACATTGACAGACAAAAATAAATCTGCCGCCTGTATAATCATTCTGATTGCAGTCGGGATTTTTATAAGAATTATTGAATTTTCAAAAATACCGTCCGGATTTAATCAGGATGAAGCATTTGCCGCATATGAAGCCTATTCTCTGCTTAATTTCGGTGTTGATTCATTCGGATATATCAATCCGGTATATTTCATTTCATGGGGAAGCGGAATGAATGTGCTCGCAAGTTATCTCGCTATTCCGTTCTTTTTTATTTTCGGCTGTTCCGAATTTACATTCAGGCTGCCTCAGCTGATACTGTCC
>CAJLXE010000249.1 GCA_905210525.1 uncultured Clostridia bacterium
TTATAAGTGCTGTTCTGTATGTCATAAACGGCACTCCCGTACAGACCGAAATATTGATTCCCGTAGTTCTGGGCAGTGCCGCGGGCGGCATAGCGGGAGCGCTTCTGCTCAATAAATTTTCAAACAACGTTTTGCGTTATATATTTGCAGGAATGATAATATTTGCAGGTGTAAGGATGTTATGTTCATAATTTATTTACTTATAGGAATAGCCTCCGGAATACTCGGAGCCATGGGGGTCGGCGGCGGAAGCATTTCCATACTCGTGCTTTCGGGATTTATGGGTGTGGATCAAAAAAATTCACAATTAATTAACTTGTTTGCTTTTGTTATACCGGCAGTAACTGCAATAATAATACACTCAAAGCACAAGCTTATCGACAAATACAATGTTATTTTTACGGTCTTGGGAGGTATTCCGACAGCAATACTCGGCTCATTTATCGCGGCACGGCTTTCTTCCTCCGTATTGAAGACTGTTTTCGGCGTATTTCTGCTGATACTCGGAGTATTTGAAATTTTTAATAAAAAGGTGTATAATATAATTGATCTCATAAAAGAGCGCATCAAGAAATCAAAAACCGAAAGGTGTTAATGTCATGAATATATCTTCGCTGTACGAATCGTGGAAAAAAAATACCGCAATTATACAAAACGGCTGTCTGTGCGACAACGAAAATCTTCCTCTTTACTCGGAGCTTGCCCAAATAGACGGCAATACCGATGAAATAAACGACAGATTTTATACCGAGCTTGATTTCGGTACGGCAGGTCTCAGAGGCGTTATAGGCGCAGGCACAAACAGAATGAATATATTTACGGTAGGCAAAGTAACGCTCGGAATAGCTCAATATCTCAACAAGCTTAATACAGAACGCAAAAGTATCGTCGCCATATCGTATGATTCAAGACATATGTCTGTCGAATTTGCAAAAGCGGCGGCATCCGTTCTTAATGCGGCAGGTATAATTACATACGTATTTGATACTCTGCAGCCAACGCCCGTGCTTTCATTTGCGGTACGGTATCTGAAAGCGGACGCCGGAATAATGATAACAGCAAGTCATAATCCTGCCAAATATAACGGCTACAAGCTTTACGGAAACGACGGCGCGCAAATGATGCCCGATCCGTGCAAAGAAGTGTCCCGCGAAATAAACTCCGTACCGAGCTTTTTCGGAATTCCGGCAATGTCAGAATACGATGCACGCGCAAAAGAACTTTACCGCGATATGCCTGATGCATTGATGAAAAAATACTACGAGCTTGTAGAATCGGTTATTACGGACAGAAGCGTTATAGATAACAACAAACAGAAAATAAAAATCGTATATTCTCCTCTTTTCGGATGCGGAAACGTTCCTGTATGCGAAATGCTTACACGCCTCGGATTTGATTTCGTGCCCGTAAAGGAGCAGCAGCTTCCCAACGGAGACTTCCCCGGACTCAAGCATCCCAATCCCGAAAATAAAGAAGCTTTCGATATTGCAAAAACATACGGGGAAAAAACCGGCGCTACGCTTCTTGTCGCAACCGACCCCGATGCCGACAGAATAGGAATCATGTCCGCATATAACGGACAGTATTATCCGCTTACGGGAAATCAGACAGGCGCACTGCTTCTCGATTATATTCTCACAAAGCGCAAAGAAAACAATACGCTTGAAAGCAATGCCGTATTTGTAAAAACAATAGTTACAAGTATGCTCGCGGATAAAATCGCGTCAAGCTTCGGCGTTGAAACCGTTTCGGTTCTCACGGGCTTCAAATTCATAGCCGACAAAATGAATCTGTTTGAAAAGCAGAAACGTCAATTTATTCTCGGCTTTGAAGAAAGCTACGGATATCTCACAGGGAATTTCGTTCGCGACAAGGACGCTGTTATTGCAACGGTTCTTATATGTGAAATGGCTGCATATTACGCATCCCAAAATATCACCGTATATGAAGCTCTGCAAAAGCTGTATGATAAATACGGATATTCAGTCGAAAACGTAATGTCGTTCGATTTTGAGGGCAGCAAGGGCATGGAAATTATGAGCGGCATAATGTCCGCATTCAGAAATTCCGGCATCAAAGAGCTTGCCGGAAACAAAATTACGGTATTTTCCGACTATCTTGCACAAACAACAACAAACATTCTTACAGGTAAAAAGCTATCTACCGATCTTTCCTCTTCAAATGTGCTCTCATTTGAGACCGACGGCGGCACAAAGGTTATAATAAGACCGTCCGGCACAGAACCGAAGATCAAATTCTACTTCTTCTCAACAGCAAAAGACAGAAGTGCCTCAGACGCAAATATGGAATCGCTTAAGAAAAATGTTATGGATCTTCTCGATAAATTCAAGGGAGAACTTCAATGAAAATCAATAAAAAAGTCATAATTACGGCGGTAA
>CAJLXE010000250.1 GCA_905210525.1 uncultured Clostridia bacterium
TGAAAACCATTCCTGCGGTTCCCGTAAATCCCGAAAAGTACCTTCTGTTTGCTCCATCCGTAAGAATAACAGCATCAATATTGTTTGCCGACATTTCGGCTCTCAATTTTGCCACAGCATCAGTCATATTTATCACCTTCCGACCGCACTTCAAAAATACCGCATCAGTATTCCATACTATAATATTTTACCATAATACAAAAAAAATTTCAATAGTTTTTCGCTGCTGTTTTGCACAAAATATACATATTTACTCTGTTTTTTCCGTTTTCATCATAAGCGCATATTCTTTCATAATACTTCTCGTATCCTCTGCGCTGAGAAATGTATCCGCTGTACAATCCTTGCATTTAAGTATTTCGCTTGTACCGAATATTCTGCAAACAAGAGGCCGGCGATCATATACAGTACACTTTCCGTCAACCAAATGAGAACAAACGCCTCTGTATTCATATCCGCCCATATTCTGTTTTTCCGCTTCCGTAAACTGTATTATGTTCGTACAACATTCAAAACAGCCTGCTTTACATCTGGACTCGGGAATCGCTTCATACATACGCTTCAGTTTATCATTCATTCCGACATCACCTTATAATATCAAAAAGCGATACGACCTTTTATCAGAACGTACCGCTTTTTCTGAAAAATCATATTGAAAGAATCTGATTCATTTCATAAAGTTTCTGGTCAAATCTTCTGGGCATTGCCAACGCCACATCTATATCGTCGTTCACGATCTGATTGTTTCTTATAGAAACTATCTGATTTGAAATGCCTTCATCAAGCAAGTCAACCGCATACACACCCATTCTTGTTGCGAGCATTCTGTCTGCCGCAGAAGGAGTACCGCCTCTCTGGATATAACCAAGTACCGACGGACGCGACGAAACGCCTGTCCTTTCCTCTATTGTTTTTGCCAGCTCTGCAGAATTTGTAACGTGCTCTGAAAGCATTACTATATGACATTTTCTGCCTTTTTTAACGCCGTCTTCAACGTCATGGCAAATACGGTCTATGTCAAAGCTTTCCGGTTTCTCGGCAATTATAAGACTTTCAGCGCCTGTGTTTATCGAAGAGAAAAGCGACAGATCTCCGCATCTGTTTCCCATAAGTTCAACAACGCAGCAACGTCCGTGAGATAGCATTGTATCACGAATCTTGTCTACCGCATCAACAATCGTGTTGAGAGCCGTATCAAATCCGATTGTAAAATCAGTACAAGCCAAATCGTTATCTATCGTACCCGGCAAGCATACAACATTACATTTATAATTATGCTTTGCTTCTTCGCATTTATGGCTCAGCTTTTGTGCGCCTGTAAAAGAACCGTCTCCGCCTATAACAACAATACCGCTTATTCCGTAACTTTTAAGTACATTAACCGCAATGTCCTGAACCTCCGGATTTTTGAACTCAGGCAAACGCGCCGTACCGAGTATCGTGCCGCCGTACTGCATTATGTTTTCTACGTCGTTAAGGGTAAGCTCGTCCATATCGCCTTCAACCATACCCTTATATCCGTTATGAATACCTATTACTCTGAAACCCTTATATATGCCTGCTTTTGTAACAGCCCTGATTGCCGCGTTCATTCCGGGTGAATCTCCACCGCTTGTCATAACGGCTATTGTCTTTACTGCTTCCATTTCCATTACTCCTTAGAATATATCTGTAATTTTTTAATTATCATATAAACGCTTAATATATAGTATGCCAAAAAAAATGAAATTTGTCAATAGTTATTTTTCAAATTTTACTTAAAATCTGACACTATCTGCAAAATTATGTAGTTAAGCACGTCCCTGCCTTCGTCGGTTGCAAAAATTCTTCCGTCCGAAAACCCGATAAGTCCTTCTTTTTCCAATTTATCAAGCGAACTCGAGCATTGAATCCGTATATCAAATCCTGCCGCATCGAAAAAATCCCGTTCGCATATTCCCTCGTTCATTCTTAAGCCGAGCATGACTGTTTCTTCCGCCGCGTCTTTTAGTGTTATCTCGGTTTTATTTATTATATTTTTACCCTTATTTACAGCTTCTGTGTATTCATCGATGCCGCAAAGGTTTTCGTATCTCATACCTTTGAAAAACGAATGTGCCGCACAACCGAGTCCTATATATTCTCCGCGCTTCCAATAAACAATATTGTGCTGAGACTCATATCCCGGCTTTGCAAAATTCGATATTTCATATTGAACATATCCCGCCCTTTCAAGCAGTCCGCAAGCAGTCCTGTACATTCTTCGGTCCGTGTCATCGTCAATTCTGTCGAGTTTTCCGCACATAACAGCGTCATTAAGTCTCGTGCCTTCCTCAAGAATCAACGAATAAAGAGAAATATGCTCGGGAGAAAGCGCTATGCATTCTTTA
>CAJLXE010000251.1 GCA_905210525.1 uncultured Clostridia bacterium
ATCTCCCGGCTTGTACACATCCTTTGCCTTTTCGCCCAGAAGAGTTGCACCTATGGGCAAGCCTCCGCCGAGACCTTTTGCCGTTGTCACTATATCCGGCTGTATGCCGTAATTCATATATCCGTACAACATTCCCGTTCTGCCGTTACCCGTCTGAACCTCATCCGTAATAACAAGTATATCCTTTTCAGATGCGATATCGGCAATGGCTTTTACAAATTCAGCAGTAAGAGGATTTACTCCGCCCTCTCCCTGTACGGTTTCAAACATAATTGCCGCAACATTATTTTCGGCTGTTTTCGCCTTCAGATCGTCTGTATTATTTGCTTCGGCATAAACAAAGCCCTCGGTAAGAGGCAAAAATTGCTCATGAAACACATCCTGACCCGTTGCAGCCAGTGTAGTTATTGTTCTGCCGTGAAAACTGTTTTTGAGCGTAACTATCGTATGTGCGCCTTTGCCTTTTTTAAGCGCCGCGTATTTTCTTGCCGCCTTTATTGCACATTCGTTTGCCTCGGCTCCCGAATTTGAAAAAAATACCTTTTTCATGCCTGTTCTTTCGCAAAGAGCTTTAGCAAGCAGTGCACACGGCTCTGTATAATAAAGATTTGATGTATGCTGAATAAGCTTCAGCTGCGCTGTTACCGCATTCACCCATTCATCATCCGAAGCGCCGAACGTGTTTACCGCAATTCCGCTCGCCAGATCCGTATATTGCTTTCCGTCCGAGCCCATAAGCTTCGCACCCTTGCCCGAAACTATTTCTACCGGAAATCTTGCGTAAGTATCCGCAATGTAAGTTTTGTCGGTTTCAAATATATCCATAAATAACCGTGCCTTTCTTTTACGTCAATACAGCGTATATTTATTCATTGACAAACATCGTTCCTATACCTTCATCGGTAAGCGTTTCTATCAATATTGCATGAGGAATAGTTCCGTCTATTATGAACACCTGTCTTACTCCCCACGAAATAGCGTTTACACAACATTCAACCTTAGGCAGCATACCTCCCGATATTATTCCGTCCGCAATCAGACCCGGCGCCTCCGCAACTGTAATTTTAGGAATAAGCGTTGAAGGGTCATCCTTATCCTTAAGTATTCCGCTTATATCGGTCATTGAAATAAGACTCTCCGCATGAAGTTCTCCCGCAATTTTTGCCGCCGCAGTATCCGCATTTATGTTGTATATGTTTCCGTCGCAATCGCATCCTACCGTAGAAACAACCGGAATGTATCCCTTATCTATAACGTCAAATATAGGCTGTACGTTCACGCCTGTGATGTCGCCCACAAATCCGAGCCGCTCGTCTTTGACTTTTGCCTGTATCATATGACCGTCAACACCGGAAAGTCCTATTGCTCTGCCGCCCTTGTTTTCAATAAGATTAACAAGTCCTTTATTTATTTTTCCGGCAAGCACCATTTGCACTATATCCACGGTTTCTTTGTCCGTAACTCTCAATCCGTCTACAAATCGGCTTTCCTTACCTATTTTTTTGAGCATATCCGTTATCTCCGGACCGCCTCCGTGAACAAGCACCACTTTTACGCCTATAAGCGACAAAAGCACTATGTCACGCATTACAGAATCCTTGAGATCCTCGTTTATCATCGCGTTGCCGCCGTATTTTATAACTATGATTTTACCCGTATATTTCTGTATGTACGGAAGCGCATGAACGAGTATTCTTGCGCGATCGGCATTTGAAGTTTCCGTAAACATTTTATTTTCCTCCGTCATGTACGATAATCTCCGTTTATTTTTACATAATCATAAGTAAGATCGCATCCCCACGCAACAGCATCACAGTTGCCGTCGTTCAGGTTCACAATTATGTCAATTTCTTTTTCCAGCAATATTTGCTTTGCATATTCCTCGGAAAAATCCACTCCCGCGCCATTTTTGCACACAAGAATGTTTCCCTTTGCCGATTCAAAGCAAACATCTATTTTATTCACGTCAACATCAGCGCCGCTGTAACCGATTGCGCAAAGCACACGTCCCCAGTTTGCGTCCGCACCGAACATTGCCGCCTTTGTAAGTGAAGAACAAATTATACTTTTAGCAACTGTTTTTGCAATATCCTTTGTCTTTGCACCCGAAACCTTACATTCCAGAAGCTTTGTTGCACCTTCCCCGTCGCCCGCAATACAGCGGCAAAGATACACCGTAACCGTATTGAGTGCATTCATGAATTTACGGAAATTCTCATCTTCACATACTATTTTTTCATTGCCTGCCATACCGTTTGCAAGAATCGTCACCATATCGTTTGTTGATGTGTCGCCGTCAACGCTCACCATATTGAAAGTGTTCTGTATGTCGCCCGAAAGCGCCTTTTGA
>CAJLXE010000252.1 GCA_905210525.1 uncultured Clostridia bacterium
TTGCCCATGGGCAAAGAAAAAGGCATGCCTTTTTTCCTCTGTATTATATCACATTTCATTGCCGGAATCAAGCTGTTTTTCTCGCTTTACATAAAAAATACTGTAATCGTATGCTTACCGGGTTAAAACAGAGGCCGGAAACGGGTATTCCGGCTTTTCACGCGTTATTTTATTTGGCGGCCTTTCGCGAAGGAGAAACAACGACAAAGCGACAAAACCATCGGGCGCCGTCAGCCTTCTTCGATTATACTTAAGATCCAACGGATCCATCCCGTAATGGTCGAAGCCCGCCGTGCGTAGGTGCTTTCCGCTTCTACCTGAAATAAATTCGATCGCTTCATAATTTCCACTATTTTTGCGGAATCCGGCATATCTCCGCAACGCAGACAGATCTTCAGGGTTTCATGAAATACCTTGTGTTTCAATATTTGCGTTGCGATTGCAAGCTGTCGCTCTTTATAGTTTAATCCCATAAGAAGATACCCCTTTGGGGAAAGGCGGTAAATAACATTGTGTTTGTCATCTTGCCCTTTTTCTATCAGCTCCAAATATCTCCCCGCATCTGCATAATAATTTGTTTGGCGTTCATCAAAAGCATATTCCGCCGTGATCTCCTGTTTCGTCATTGGTTTTTCATATAGCAATTCCACTAGATTGATCAGCCGCGCCATGCTGTTTGCCTGCGGAAATGAAATATCAGGTTCCTCAACGAGAGGAACCTCGTTTAAGATATTTTCAATCTCCCGTAAAGAAATGTCCGCAGAAATTGCATAGTTTTTCTGTTTTACGAGAGTCAGGGAATTATAATTTAGCACATCTTCAAACCGATATTCGTATAGATGAAATATCCCGTTAGAATAGATGAGAAAAACCGGTTTTACGCGTTTTGTTACGCGGCTGCTCCAAGTCCGATACGGATAATAAAGCTGCCTGACGAGAAAATCCTCCGATAAATCCCGCTTGGCTTCAAACAGGGAAAGATACTTTACTCCCTCATAGGCTGCATCGATCTCAATACGCGCATTGTTAACTTTAAATTGAAATGGCACGCCCCCCGAAATATTCTCTATCTGAAAATCAAAGATGCCCGACCCCATTTTCCCCGATACGGTTGCCAACAACCCGTCATCTTCCAAAAAATCCGCGATTATTCCGGCTGCAATCGCGCAATTCAGTGCAATTGATTCACTGACAATGTTATCCTGCATGCTTTGGATATGGCCCGGCAAAGATACCCTTTTCATCCCGGCTGCAACATCATCAAATTGATGATAGGCTTTAAAATGGGAAATTACATAGCTGTTCCCGCTGATCGGAAGAATTGACAAGTGATGATCGGCAAATAAGGCAGGCAAATTAACGGCATGATCAAATTTCGTCATCAACCGTGGTTCTCTGAACTCTTTAATCTGACTCGCCGTTATGATAAATTTGCCTTTATGCTCTATTTCATCGAGAATGCGATACTTTTCAAACAAGGTTTCCCACGCGCTGTCATTCAGTCCCATAATTTTTGATCAGCACCTCCTCAACTTCGCCCCGTTTGGTTGCATCGGCGTTAATAATTCTTTTTGCTTTTACGGCTCTAATCTCATAATTTTGATATAACTCCTTAATAAAGTCGGTTGCAGCGTTGGATTGCAGAAATTTTATTCCGCGCCCTGTCAGCTCATCGCAGCATTGTTTTAACCGAACCTGTTCCTTTCTGTCAAAGCCGTTTTTATTGTATCCCGTAAAACTTGCGGTGTCGGAAACCGGATCGTACGGGGGATCGAGATAAACAAATCCCCCCTTTTTCACGCGTGCAAGCGTGTCTGCAAAGTCCTCGCTGAAAAATAAAATCTTTCCCGAATTGAAATATTGACTGACCGCCCTTAGAACAGGCTCGTTTACAATGTTGGGATTTTTATAGCGTCCGAACGGCACATTGAACGCCCCGGAAGAATTAACTCTGAACAACCCGTTGAAACAAGTTTTGTTCAAATATATCGTCCGCGAAGCCCTGTCTATTTTCGACATAGCCTGATAGACATTCTTATCCCGATCCATATCCCGTACAGAATAAAAATATTCTGCGGTATTTTGGTGTTTTCTGAGCGCGTCGATCAGTTGTTCCACATCATCTCTGATTACTTCATATACCGTAATCAAATCAGAATTCAAATCGTTGACAATGGCTTTAGACGGCTGAATGGAAAATAAAACCGCGCCGCCGCCCAGAAACGGCTCACAATACGTAGAAATCCGTTTGGGGAGCAACGGTGTGATTTCCTCCAATAACTGTCGTTTGCCGCCGACCCACTTTAATACGGGTGTAACAAGTTTGTTTTCAGACATATCAGCGA
>CAJLXE010000253.1 GCA_905210525.1 uncultured Clostridia bacterium
CGCCGCCGTATGCGGCATTATAGTTTACAGCGTTGAATCCTCACCTAAAATGCGCGTCGGAGGCATATACAACGGCATCACATTAAGAAGCGTAACCGAACACAGCGAAGCTTACGCCGGATACGATATACATAATGCACTTGATGTTGAAAAGCAAATTGCCCAAAACACATCCGTTCTTGTATCCTCAATGACGTTTGTGTCGGACAACATAGGTACCGTTTCGCTCAGAATAGTTTCGCCCGACATAACAGAATCAGTAAGGCAGGCAGCCGAAAGTATTACAGCTGACGACAAAACGGATTTTATAAAAAAGCTTTCCGAAGCGCTTGAGGATGCGTTTTCAAAAGGCGTTCCGGGCGAGCGCAATGAGCCCGTATTCATAGAGGCCGATATGAAATATGAATCCGGCGCATGGAGAATCGTTCCGAATAAAGCCCTTTTTGATGCCGTAACCGGAAATTTCCGCAATATTGCCGATGAAACATTTTCCGCACGCGTAAGTGAAGACAAATAAATATATATAAAGTAAAAATCCGGAGTTGATATGCTCCGGATTTCCTTATTCTGTCTGTATAGCTTTCCCTGTTGCCTGTTTTATGCTCAACAATGACAATTCCCTAAAGCTGTATGGTCAGTGTTTTTGTACTGTGATCTTTCAAAAATAAACGGCGTCACCCCGCGCTGTTATACTTCATCAATTCGGAAAAACGGCTGAAAAATGTATTGCGTTTTACCGAAGCTGTAAGCAAAAGCGGTATTGACTCGGTTTTTGTTCCGTTTATATATATTTCCGCATAACCGATAATATCGTTTTCTTTCACGGGAGCCTGAACCGTTTCCGAATCTATACGCACCGTAATTGAAAATCTGTCGTCCTCCGCAGCAGGAAACGAAAACCCGTCTTTTATTTTATATGTTACCGATTTTTCAAATCCGTTTTCTATACCGATACTGCCCATTACGGTATCCGCTTTTACGACTTCCTTCATATTGTAATTTGCAAAGCCGAAATCAAGCATAGCCGCGCAATCTGCATACATGGGCGATGAATTGAGAACCACGGCAATAAGCGTCATATCATTTCTCGTCGCCGACGCTACAAGACATCTGCCTGCCGCCATGGTGTAACCTGTTTTTATTCCGTCAGCACCGTCATACTGATACAGCATTTTATTCTTATTTATAAGAAGTCTGTCCGTATCATGTCCGCCCCACGGTATGGTGGTTTTTTGAGTGGAAACAATTTCCCTGAACACATCATGCTGCATAGCCTTTGACGCAATAAGTGCAAGATCATACGCCGTAGTATAGTGGTTCTGTGCCGGAAGTCCGCTGGGGTTCGCAAAATTTGTATCGCGTGCACCTATATTTTCAGCGCATCTGTTCATAAGCTCCGCAAAATCAGCTATATTGCCTGAACAGTGCAACGCAAGCGCCGTTGCGGCATCGTTTCCCGAACGCAGCATGAGTCCGTACAAAAGATCTTTCACCGTAAGCTTTTCTCCTGCGGCAAGATATATCGACGAGCCTTCTATCCCTACCGCCTCTTTCGGAACAGTTACCACGTCTTCAAGATTGCAGTTTTCTATCACAACAAGCGCCGTCATTATTTTGGTTGTGCTTGCCATAGCTCTTTGCGCCGAAGCGTTTGAAGCAAACAGTACTCTTCCCGACTGCGCCTCCATAAGCACGGCACATTCCGCGGATAATTTTACTTTATCCTCAAGATAATATCCCGTTTTTGTATCACCGTAAGTATCCGCATATGCACTGCCGACCGTAAAAGCCGCCAAAAGTACCGATACCGCGATTAAAAAATACTTAAGAATTTTGTTTTTCATTTGATTTTGACACTATCCTTTTTATTTCTTCAATAAGGCGCGGCAAGCTGTCAATCGCCCTGTCTATGGGTGAATCGTATTCGGTTGATATAAGCTTTATTCCGTTTTCATCAGATACAATAAAACCGAGCGGCTTTATGCTTACGCCGGACGCGCCTCCGCCTATAAAATTAAGCTCGTCATTCTGATCCGGCTCAGCCGAAGTCTGAAGCACATCGCTTGTCAACTCGCCTCCGCCGCTTAAAAACCCAAAGCTTACCTTTGAAAACGGTATAACGGTTCTTGAAATACCTATCGGTATCGGTTTGCCTATTACCGTATCCACGTCTACCATATCGCGTATCTTCTGTAAAGTTGTTTCCATTGTCGCCTGAATCGGTCTGCTCATGTAAATGATCTCCTTATAATGTTTTTATATGTTTTTTTATTTTGTTTTTATAATGTTTTGCATAGGCTTTTATAATATAGCCTGTTTTGATATTTATTATACAGTTGA
>CAJLXE010000254.1 GCA_905210525.1 uncultured Clostridia bacterium
TGAGTGCGGACTTGTAACGGAACGCAAAGACGGGAGGAAAACATATTATTCCGTTTCGGAAGAAAACAGAAACGGTGTATTTGATTTGCTTGAGGAATGTATAATACAAGAAGGCGAAAGAAAAGCGTTTGAAGCAAAAAGAAAGGCGCGTAAAAAAGACAATATAGTTATATTGTAATCTGAATTGCACACAGATATTGCGGATGAAAAAATGTGTACTGAGAAAGGGGCTTTTTACAGCCCCTTTCAGTCAGTTCAAGTAATTGATTTTCAGTTTGGTTGTTTCTCCGAGATCGCATGAAATTTTATAGAAAAGTTCCATAGCCATTTCGTAATAATAATTTGCATCTTCAAATTTGCGTCTTGAATGGAGATATCTGTAAGCTGCCCACAGAGAAAATATATTGTGATATTCTTCCGGAATAATCGGAGTATTTGTTGCCGAGACGGATGTGGGAGCGGATGTGGGAGAGCTGTTTGTGAGAAGCTCCGGCATATAGCAGTATGTTACCGTAACGGTATTTGATTGCGTATGTACGGCTATATTGTTGTCGGAATGTTTTTCCCAAAGAAGCTTATCATAGCCCGATGTACGTATATTTTTTATGCTTATAAGACGCTTTGATAAATTGTCCGGCGAAAAGCACTTATTGCTGTCGAGAGCAACAGTTTCCGTATATGTGACGCGGTAGACTTCGCTCATTATGCGTCTGTAAATCTCATTGTATGCAGTGAGGAAAAATGCCGAAAGCTCGGTCCTTGCATCGTTATCTACCGGACGTCTTATGTATTGTATTGACAGAGCATCAAGTTCGTATACATTCATAATATTCGATTAATTATCCTTTCTCCGTGTGTTACAGCCGTAAAGCCGCAGCACACGGGTATTTTTTGGTTCCTAACCGACCGCATCAGACTCCGAGTCTGCCGGAATGCTTGAGAAGCATATATATCGGTTCCGGCAATTCAACGCTTACTCCGCACTTTATTCTGATTACGTAACCGTTGTAGCACACTTCCACAGTGGAAGGTTGTCCGTCAACAAGCGGAAGGCAAACCGTATATTTTTTACAGTTGCCGAGAAGGCCTGCTATCTGAGATATTCCTGCATCGATTTCTCCGTCTGTAAGACGTTTTGCCATGTTTTCTGTTGTGTTGATTTGTTTCATTTTTTATTATTCCTTTCTATTTTCAGGCTTTATTAATCAGCCGTATTTTTGTTTTTCTTTTGTTCGAGTCTTGCTTTAAGCAAGTCTTTTCCTTCAAAATTCATCAATTCTATCATTTCTTCCGAATCTATTACGCCGAGTTCCTTGAGTTCACGTGCGATGTCGTTGTTGTATATGATTTCGTAAGGATTTTTCTTTTGAGCGCGGACTTTTATGTCAAAGTCGTAAAATGAGAATTTGTCATATGCACCGGGATCGAAATACTCCATATGAACTCCGTCTTTGCCGGCAATTCGCACCGAGCGCGTATCGTCGTAAAACTGAGATATTCTTGCGAGTATCATGTGAACTATTTCGGTGTATCGGTCATATATTCTTCCTACGATGTTTCTTGTTCGTTTGCTTGCGGCGTTCTGAAGGGCGAGTATTGCGCTTGCGGCTGTGACCGAGGATGCGCTTTCGCCCCGTGCGAGCTCTGTCTGACCGGAATCTTTTTTAAGCGTGCTTATTTTGTATTCAAGATGTTCGTGTATCATGGGTGCGAGCGGTGCGGGCTGGAACCATCTTATGCTTCGTTCGCTTATATCGGAACCTTCGAGAACATCTTCGTCCCAATCGGCAAGCTTTTCTTTTGGAATGTTGCAGCGGTTGTCTTTAAGAAGTCTGACCTTGCCGGACATCATTGCGTTTTTGAGTATAACTCTGTCGAGCATATCGATATATTCCTGTTCGGAGCGGAATACGTCTATCATTCCCATGCCGACGGGCATATCTTCCAGTTCATAGAGAGGTATTACTACAAACGGATATTCACCGTCGGAATAAACGCCGTTTTTTTTCATTTCGGGGTTGTTTTCACTCCATTCCAGAACTGTTCCTCCTGCAATTTTTGCCATTTGCAGTATGTACCGTCCCGATTGCGGATCATATTTCTTATACCAGCGTTCCATAAGCATTATATCATCGGAGCGGGAATTGTTTTCCATATCATCGTTGCAGCGTCTTATTTCGGTGCGCCAGCCGCAGTTGCTTATGCGTTCGTATTTGTCGGGATAATGGTCTTTGAACCATGCCCTGTCATGAAATGTGAATTTAAATACATTTTTTCCGTTCTGAATGTTGTCGTATGCGGGATCCCATAAAAAACAGCGTATATCCCA
>CAJLXE010000255.1 GCA_905210525.1 uncultured Clostridia bacterium
AATCGGGTCGTTATGATCCAGATACTGAAAAAAGACCGTAACGTCACCACCACAGATCATACCGATATTTTCAACATCCTTACGGTTTAGCAGGAACTGATGTTCACAGGATTCCTTTTTTTCAAGGATATCAAATGCCATACATTCAGCACGATATTCTACAGCTCCACCTCCGATGGTTCCGGAAATTCTGCCGTTTTTTCCGACCAGCATGCGGGAACCGGCACCTCTTGGTGTAGACCCTGAGGATGCTGTAACGGAAACAAGTACAAGATCGTTTCCCTCCAGGAATTGTTGTTTTATTGTCTGAAATAATGTTCTCATATAATAAAATACCTCCTAACTAAATTAAGTGATTTTTCTGCTCCAGTTGTGTACGTCTGCCCGCCTGAACTAAAGCGTGATATGACAGAGTGATTGTATCATGTCCTGCAGTTTGCGGGCTTGTTCTAACTGCTGCTCATGAGCTTTGCGGGCTTCCGGATTCCGGGCTCACGAAAGGGGACGTTGCCGAGGTGCCGTGTTTCCGGAAAAATGCGGTTGCCGGGACGCGGCATAATATGTCGCGTACTGTCACATTATGTGGAGAGCTATCGTGTCTTGGTTTACAACCACGGTATTAATCCGTGGATTTTTTTATTTTATAAATTACGGAGGAATTTTTATGTCAAGGAAAAAGAGAATTTTTCTCGGCGCAGGTATTATCGCCGCAATGATCATACTGTGCGTAACTACGGCATTAGCGGACGACGGAAGCGAAACTGTCAGCCGTTTTACCGGAACAATATGGTCGCTCGTGCCGCCTGTAATAGCAATAGGTCTTGCGCTCATAACAAAAGAAGTTTACAGCTCCTTATTTATAGGAATAGTTGTAGGTGCATCGCTTGCGTCTGATTTTTCTTTCACAGGCACTGTGGATATGGCTGTAAAAAGCGGTCTCATCGCAGCTGTAGAAGGTACTGCCGGCATATTTGCGTTTCTTGTTATATTAGGCATATTCGTGGCACTCATGAATATGGCGGGCGGTTCGGCTGCATTCGGTCGCTGGGCTCAGGTACATATAAAAACGAGAGTCGGCGCTACACTTGCCACATTTGTTCTCGGCATACTCATATTCATAGACGACTATTTTAACTGCCTTACGGTAGGTTCCGTAATGCGCCCCGTAACGGATACTCACAGAATTTCTCGTGCAAAGCTTTCTTACCTTATAGACGCAACCGCAGCTCCTGTATGTATGATAGCTCCCATATCATCATGGGCGGCAGCCGTATCAAGCAGTGTTGAAAATATTGAAGGATTGAGTAATCATTATTCCGGTATTGAACTGTTTGTGAGAGCAATTCCCTTCAACTTCTACTCTCTTCTTACTCTCGTATTTATAATTGCAATAACTCTTATGAAGTTCGATTACGGTCCCATGCGTGTTCATGAAGTCAATGCAAAAGAAAAAGGTGATTTGTTTACAACAGGTATATCCTCCAACAAAGGCGAAGAGGTTGAATTCAATCCCAACGGCAAAGTGCTTGATCTTGTGTTGCCTATTGTCATTCTTATCATTGCAAACGTTCTTGCTCTTATTTATGTAGGAGAATTTTTCAATGACGGCAAGTATCATATGGATTTTATAGGTGCATTGAGCAATACGGATGCATCCGTCGCACTACCGTGGGGTAGCATTATCGCACTTATAATAACAGTCGTTTACATGATATGCAGAAGAATCATTACATTCAAAAAAGCCATGGAATGTATTCCCAAGGGCTTCATAGCAATGGTTCCCGCAATACTTATTCTCACATTGGCAACATCTCTTAAAAACATGACAGGAGCGCTTAACGCAGCAGGCTATGTCAAGAGTGTTATGGACGGTGCCGCAGCAGGTTTTTCAAACTTCCTCCCTGCAATAATATTTATAGTTGCTTGTCTGCTCGCGTTTGCAACAGGAACATCATGGGGGACGTTCGGTATTCTCATTCCTATCGTAGCTAACATATTTGAACCTACCGATCCGTTGCTCTTTGTAGGTATTTCGGCTTGTCTGGCAGGTGCGGTATGCGGTGACCATTGCTCACCTATTTCAGACACAACGATCATGTCGTCTGCCGGCGCACAATGCGATCACATCAATCACGTATCCACACAGATACCATATGCCGTTACAGTTGCAGTTCTGTCATTTGTAATGTTTATTATATCAGGCTTTGTACCTAATGCATTGATAGTGCTTCCTATCGGAATAGCTCTTACAATACTTTTCCTCTTCGTGGCAAAGCTTATAATGAAATCAAAATACAAAGAACACATCTGATTCGGGCATATG
>CAJLXE010000256.1 GCA_905210525.1 uncultured Clostridia bacterium
AAATAAATACCAATCTGACGCGACGACCATCGGCGCGGCTGATTGGTAACCACAATAGCACAACATAAACCGCAAGAATTGCGGTTTATGCTTATAGTTTTCGGGTTTGGACGCTTTTACAAAAGCGTCCAAGAAAAGCGTCCAAGAAAGAACTTAAATTTTTCGGGGACAAGGGGGACACACCGCGGTATCGTTTTCTCCGAACAAAAGCTCAAACAGTTTTATAAATTCGCTTTTTTATTTAAAATCAAAATACAACAATATCAATATACGTCTATACTTGAACACTTTGTCTTTATAAACTCCAAAAAGCTTTCGTATTGCTGTCTCGATTCAAAACAACTTACAGGCAACATAAATGCCCTAGCATTATTGATGTGAATATAAATCATTTTGTCGCCTACAATACTTATTTGATCTATGGAAGAATATTTTTGCTCTATTCTGCTTTCGGGTGTAGTTTCAACAAATATGTCGTCGTAAAATTCAATGACAGCTTCCGGCGAATACAATCTTTTGCCCGTTTTTTCCAAACGTTTAATACGTCTTTTTAGAGCATACTTGAAATACCAAGGTAGCAGCAACTGAACCGGCACAGTCAGTAACATCATAAAAATAAAACGCATCCATGCCTGACCCGAAAAACCACCTCTGCGCACAAACGAAAAAGCTATAATACCTACTATTAACGTCAACATAATCCTCAAAGACACCATCTGTCTTTTAGCATAGGGTGATTTGTTCATCCGGAACATATTCCAATCCAGATAGTCTTTAGCCGTACACTTGGCCTCAATACGAAATCTCATGTTGTCCGCTCCTTTTTTATTAATATCATAATCAATTAAAAGGATCGACTTATTGCCGACCCTTTTGATTAAGTTATCCTTCAAGCTTTTCAGCCTCGTTTCTGTTCTCTATCCCTATTCTTAAAACAAACTGCATAATAATTCGGCATTTTGCGTTAATTTCCACATTTTTCATGAAAGCCGTACCGAATCGAATATGCTTTCAAACTGTATATTTTTTGAGAATTACATACCTTTCATTACTGTTTATTTCAAACCGGGTTGAATCCACATTGCAGGACGAACTACGTTTACGGTCGTCTCCACAGCATGCCCTGATATTTCGCACTCACCTATTGTATAGCATATAGCCTGATTGCCTTCAATGGAACCCTTTGAGCGCAGCCACCACCAGCTGTGACCGTTTGTTTCGTTCTTTGCCGCACCATTAGCAAGCGCGTAAGCAGACGCATAGCACGCTCTTTCCTCATTAGAGTCAAAATATCTGTCTGCTTCAGTAGCTGAAAGTATAAACATTTTATCCTTTGTTTCGTTTGTTTTCTCATCATCCGGAATCACGTCTGTCAAAAGAATCTTTGCTCTTTCCTCTTCCGTAAACGCAATATCCATAAAATCGTTGTTAAGCCATTTACGCAGTGTGCAGGTCTCCCATGTTACATCTGCGTGAGTCGTATTGAACGCCATAGCCTCAAGAGCGTATTCCGTGGTAACCAAGAGCTTTCCGTTTTCCTTTTTGAGAACGATCCACGCTATATCTTCAAGCCCGTTCGTCAAATCGTTATCCTGCTCGTATTTACCGAACTTGATTGTTTCGCCGACCTTTGCTTGCGCATAAAGCTCACCGTACAAAAAGTCTTCGCACTTCTGCAATTTTTCGGCTACATCCTTATAACCTGCAAGGTCTTTATGACGGAAAGCATCTGCTGCCTCCTCATACTTGCCCTCGTTATACAGTGCAAGCGCCGCATTATACTTCTGTTCCTTTGCAAGCTCCTTACAGATGTTAATCTGATCCGCAGCGTCTTCATATCCGTATGCGTCCAAAAACAGCTTTACGGCTTCATCATAGTTTCCCTGTTCCTTTAACTTCATCGCCTCGTCATATTTTTGCTTCTTTACAGCATTCTGACAAAGCGTAACCTTCTCCGCGCTGTCCTTATAACCGTTCAAATCTTTGAATATTTTCAGAGCTTCGGCATATTTTCCCTCTTCCATCAATGCAACAGCTTCGTTATACTTAACCTCATCTTCATTCGGAGTCGGCGCAGGCGTTGCCGTCGGGATAGGTGTTGCATCAGGCGTTGCCGTTGTATTCGGCGTGCATGCCGCAAGAGTTGCAAACACTGCGACAATCAATAAAATAAAAATTGTCTTTTTCATTTTAAATCTCCTTAAGATATTCTGATTTGCGTATTCCACGCAAGGGTATTATACCGGGAAGCGGAGGAAAAATCAATGGTCGGCGGGATTATTTCTTTGTTAAGGTTTCCGCTTCCGCTGCCGGAG
>CAJLXE010000257.1 GCA_905210525.1 uncultured Clostridia bacterium
GTTTCCTCTGGAGGAGCGCTTTGTGCGTTTTAAAACGGACGGAGCTTGGTGGAAACGCTCAGCACACGGGAGTAATCGACACTGCCGATTTCGGGACTCCGGGGCTCGGATGGATCTATGAGGTTCAGAACGACGCATATTCATCATCCTGCCCGCTTGTGGTAAACGGATATGTTTACTTCGGAACAACGGATGGATACATATACTGCATTCGTTCCGACAACAAAAGACAATCATGGAAATTCAAAACAGAAGCTCCTATCACAAATACGCTGATATATAAGGATGATGTCATATATGCGGCAGGCAATGACGGTTATGTGTACGCGCTGAACGCAAAAAACGGAAAGCTTATATGGTTTGAATCTGTGGGAGATTCGGTAAGAAAGACGCCTGTAATAGCAAACGATATGATAATCGTGGGGACGGATTCCGGTAAAGTGTGTGCGTTGTCGCTGAAAAACGGAGCCGAACAATGGAGATACTTAACGTCATCGTATGCAGTTTCCACAGACATAACATACTATGATTACGGTGTTGACGGCGGAATTGTGTATTTCGGAAGCGAAGACATATATTTTTATGCGCTTAATGCAAAAACGGGTAAATTTATATGGTCATTCTACACATCTGCAACGGATATCAAAACGTGTGCGGCATATGAGGGCAAAATTTACTTTGGTGCAGGTAACGGAGTTTTCCATGCAATGGACGCTCTTACAGGTAAAGAAATATGGTCTTTTAAAGTAACGGACGGATTGTATATTTCAGGTGCTCCGGCAGTCAAGGACGGTAAAGTAATATTCGGAGCATACGACTGGAAGCTTTATTGTCTTGATGCCGAGACAGGCAGTGAAATATGGACGTATAACGCGTATTATTGGATAACAAGTGCGCCTACAATAGTGGGCAATTCGGTACTTGTCGGCGGATCGGGAAACAGAGATAATAAATTCTATCTGTATTGCATTGACTTTGATACCGGAAGAGAACGTTGGACTTCACAGGTATCAGGCAATGTAAGAGTTGCGCCGAGCGTAGTAAACGGATGCATTTATTATACAGAGGAAGGCGGCACAATAATAAAGCTGTCATAAATCCTAATAAAATCATAAAAGAACGTGGGTAATAAGATATGAAAAACAACTATTCCGTATCAATATTTTGGCTGTCTGTAATTGCAATAGCCGTAATAGGTTATATGATGTTTTCAGCTCAGCGCATCACCCGCGCAAGTTATGTAAAGAATGAGGGCATTACAATAAGTGCGGATAAAACCGAATATATTGAACCTATACAAATTGACGTCGTAAACCAGTCCAACAGTAAGTGGGGCATGGAAATAATGTGCGGCAACGTATCCGTGAGAATGTGTCAGTACGGAAGCCAAATATGCTGCACAGCTTCGATATTCAGACTTTTCGGCATAGTAAGAAATCCGTATGAACTTTATAATATGTTCCACGAAAAAGGTCTTTATTCGGATGACGGCTCCGATGTATTTTGCGATGCGTCTTATGAATATATGTATTATAAGTACAAGCTTTCATACTCATCCCCTGTGCTTCACACGCAGTCTCCGTTTGATTCATCGGACATAATCGACTGTCTGAAAAACGGAACTCCCGTTATGGTAAGAACAAAGCATCCTTTAATTGAGCGTTTTTGGGTTGTTATAATAGGAATTAACGGCGGCGATTTTGTGATAATGGATCCCATGACAAATGAATACGGCGTTCTCTCAACCTACGGCAATAAAGTTTATGAAATGGTGTATTTCACCGAAGAATAAAATTTGTTCCGTAAAAGCAACCGATATTTTGTCCTAAGAAAATAACGGAAATTTATGTTTCAGTAGGATATTCTTTACAGCACCGATTCAAAGCAGTGTCGGTGCTGTTTTTTATTTATTTTTTTGAAAAAATGTATTGACAAAAAAGTAGGTTTGTATTATAATAACGATAATATAGGTAGTAATGTCTTAGATTTGTCATTGAGGCATTAACCCGTTCGGCAGAGTCAGCCGCATTTTGAGAGAAAGGAGTTTTCGTTTAATTACGGAAGCTAAATGGGGTTTATCAACTATGAAAAAGCTTTATTTTGCAGGCGAATACTTCTTTTTCGGCTTTATTTATTATATAAATAAGGTTTATTTGTGTTCGGCTGCAAAATGAAATTATAATCTGTATATACCAAAGGATTAAGTAAATAATTTCCGCAGTTGAATACACAACTGCGGATTTTTTATTATAATTTTTACGAAAGGATATAAACAATATGATAGTAATTCTTAAA
>CAJLXE010000258.1 GCA_905210525.1 uncultured Clostridia bacterium
ATTACTTGTGTGCTCTGGACAATCTGCACTAAAAATAAACCGTCATGTATGTTTACCGAAAAAGACGACCTCAAAAACAAGCCTCAGGATGTACATACAAATTCCGTCTGGAAAATTATTCTCAACACGGGTCTCATACCTGTAATGATTGTAATTGTGCTGCAAGGTATGCTCCGCGACGGAATAACAACATGGATGCCTTCATATATAAAGGATATTTTCAACCTTCCGTCATCGTATTCAATAATAACAGCTGCAATTCTTCCGATTTTTGCCATACTGAGCGTATCGTTTACACAATGGTTTTCCAAACACAATAAAACCGAGCTTCATACCTCTGTCTGGTTGTGGGGTGCGTCTTTCGTAAGCTGTATAGGTTTGTTGATATCATTTGAGTCGCAGATGTTTGTATCCGCACTGCTCATGGCAATAATAACAGCATGTATGCATGGAATAAATCTTATGCTGATAAGCAATCTGCCTGCTCACTTTGTAAAATACGGAAAGGTATCATTCTTCTCCGGAATGCTTAATTCCTGCACATATGTAGGAAGTGCACTCTCAACATACGGCATTGCGCTCCTGAGTGAACGCTTCGGCTGGAATACAACAATCACCGTATGGGGCGTTGTTGCTCTTCTCGGTCTGGTGCTCTGCACTTATTCAATAAGCAAAACAAAAAAGCTTATGGACTGATCCATTCTGCTTTTTTAATTATAAACGAAAGGAATTTAATAAAATGAATTATGTAATCAAGTATTATGACGCTTATCCGAAGGTTATAAAAACAAACACTCCTTCAACAATAAACGTCAAGCCTCGTGGTGTACGCCAATTCAGTAATGTTGAACACCGTATAACCGTATCGGCACTTTCCGAGGGCGGTACACGTTGTTTTCCGGACAGAAAAATCGGTAATGCTGAGTTTAAAGCAACTCCCGATGAAAACGGCGTATTGTCATTCACATATGATTTTCCGCTTGAAGGCGAGTATTTTATAAGAATATTCAACGGCGACTCAAGAATTCTCCAACATAATGTATTTGCAGTAAATGAAGATCTTGCCGGCAGAATCCCGCGTATAGGTGATTTGCACTTACATTCATGCCGTTCCGACGGCCACGAGCTTCCCGAAACCGTTGCCGCAAACTATCGTGCATTCGGATATGATTTCCTTGCACTTACCGATCACCACAGATACTACCCGTCACTTGAAGCAATATATTCATATAAGGACGTTGACCATGCTTTGACAATGGTTCCCGGTGAAGAAGTTCATATGTCAAGAAATTTTGTGCATATAATCAATTTCGGCGGAAAATTCAGTATAAACGCATTAATTAAGGATACATTCCCGACTCAGGCTGAAATCGACAATCTTCCGCGCCCTGGCGTTACAAAAGAAGATGTTGCAAAATTTGCCCTCCGTGCAGTCAATGAAGCCGATTGTCCCGAGCAAATGACTCATCAAGAATTTTATGCAAAAGTTGAAGAGCTTGCAAAAACTCTCGACATACCCGACTGCATAAATAACGATGTTGAAAGATTTATGTACGCTGCCTGCGTTTGGGAATTCAACAAAATAAGAGAAGCTGACGGTCTTGCTATATTTGCCCATCCGTACTGGATATCCGATATGTTCCAGTTGTCGGAAAGCTTCACCGATTATATGCTTAAGCAACATCCGTTTGACGCATTTGAGGTACTCGGCGGAGAACGTTATTATGAACAGAACGGATTCCAGACAGCAAAATATTACAGCACACGCAGCGAAGGATACGATTACCCGATAGTAGGCAGCACCGACAGCCATTCATCAAACAGCGAAAATGCAGGTGCTTACGTTGCAAGAACAATGGTATTCCCATTTGAAAACGAACGTAAATCTCTCATAAATGCAATAAAAGACAAATACACAGTTGCAATCGACGGCATACTTGCCGAACCGCGTCTTGTAGGCGATTTCCGTCTCATAAAATACGCTTGGTTCCTTTTGGAAAATTACTTCCCTCTTCACGACAAAATTGCCTGCGAAGACGGCCGTGCAATGGCTGAGTATTCTCTTGCGGATAACCCGGAAGACAAAGAATTTTACGCTCGCCGTATTGCTGAATGCAAACAGGAAATGAAGCGTTTGGAAGAAAAATACTTCTCATTCTAATAAATAAAGTTCACAAAAACCGATATGCCCTCCAAAAGCATCTGACTTTTGAAGGGCATATCATTTAAATTCATTATGCATTTTTGCCTATCTGCACAAGCC
>CAJLXE010000259.1 GCA_905210525.1 uncultured Clostridia bacterium
TGTAAGCGAAGATATAAGTGCGGAATTGCTTAAGCTTATAAATACACCATTGCCATCATGTGTGCTTGTGGCAGGATTGGGTAACAGACATATTCCTCCGGACTCACTCGGAGCAAGGTGTGTTGACAAGATCAATGTAACCAGAGTGGTCTGCGAATATGCCGGTATTGAAAGTAAAGTAAATGTTTCTGCAATAGCTCCGGGAGTACTTGGCGTTACAGGCATAGAAACCGCTGAAATATTGCAGGGAATATGCGACAAAGTAAATCCTGAGCTTATAATAGCGGTAGATTCGCTTTGCGCACGCGACATACACAGAATAGGAAACACTGTACAAATGACGGATACGGGAATTAATCCGGGAGGCGGACTCGGCAATAACAGAAATGCTATAAATTCGGGAGTACTCGGACGCCGTGTAATATGTATAGGCGTTCCTATGGTAGTATATGCAAGAACAATTTGTCACAATGTTATGGAACAGCTTATGAGAAAGCAGAATATTGACGGGGGAGAAGAAGCCGTACAGAGTGTAATGGATGAAATTGATGACGAATTTGTGAAAAGTTTGGTGGTGACTCCAAAGGATATAGATTCCATCGCCGACAGCGTGGCGTCAGCGATAGCCAAAGGAATAAATAAGGCGCTTGAAACGGAAAATATTGTTTAAATCATAAAAACAGGGAGTGGTAATTCTCCCTGTTTTCGTATATAAATTTATTTTTTTGAATCGGTTGCTTTGGCGTCATCTGTATGTGATTTATGTTCTTTTGAAGACTGACTGTTTTCTTCATCTTCGACAGGATGAACAGTAATTTTTATTTCTGCCGCACGCCGTCCGTCCACTTTAAGTACTTCAACGGAGAGATTATCAAAATCAAATTTATCTCCTACCTCAGGAATTTTACCCAGATTATCGAGTACCCATCCGTTTACGGTTACGTTGTCGTCAAGGGTTTCGTCGGAAAATGTATGTATATCTTCCAACTCATTCATAGGAGTGCTGCAATTTACGAGATATATGTTTTCGTCGAATTTTTTTATGTTTTCTATGACTTCATCATGCTCATCCCATATTTCACCGACAAGCCCTTCAAGAACATCCTCCATTGTGACAAGTCCGGCAGTTCCGCCGTATTCGTCCACTACAATTGCCATATGTGTTTTTGCGGCTTGGAATTGACGCAAAAGCTTGGATATCTTCATAGTTTCGGTAATACAAAACACTTCATGAATTGCAGAAGAGAAATCCTTTGCACCGTCATAAACCAGTTTGTTGAAATCTTTTTCGTGTATAACGCCGACTATATTATCTATCGTACCTTCATATACAGGCAAACGCGAAAAACCGCTTGAACGGAACAATTCAAGTACTTCATTGATAGGTGTATCAAGTTCAATGGCAACAATGTCTACGCGCGGAGTCAGTATTTCGGAGACTTCAAGATCGTTAAATTCTATTGCGCTTTTTATAAGGTCGCCTTCGTGTTCGTCTATACCGCCTTCATGCTGAGCTTCTTCAACCATTGTTATTATTTCATCTTCGGTTATGGATGCTTCAGATTCGTTTTTGAATACTTTGCATAAAAGCTTTCTCCACAGGGAGAAAAAAGCAGTAAGCGGAGTAAGGACCGCCATAAGAAAACGTACGATTCCTACAGTATTCATTGTATAGCTGTCTGCAAAATCCTTGCAGAGAAATTTCGGCGAAATTTCCCCGAAAACAAGTATTACCAGTGTCATTACGGCTGTTGATAACGTAGCGGCAAGACTGGCATTACCTTTTATAAAGGATGCAAACAACAGCGTCGATATTGTTGATGCTGAAATATTTACAATGTTGTTGCCTACAAGCATTGTGGATAAGAATTTTTCGTATTTTTCGTCAACCTTTAATACGGCTTTGGCTTTGTTGTTGCCGTCCTGTGCGAGCGTTTTCATTCGGTTTCTGTTAAAACTTGTAAACGCAGTTTCGGTTCCTGAGAAAAAAGCTGATAGCATAACCAGTATAATAAGTGCTGCTATCTGCATACTACCGGCAGGATCCATGAAAAAATCAACTCCTCTGGATATTGTTGTATGAATCTGTTTTTATATAAAAAATCTTTCTTAAAAAATAACAATATATTTTTATTATATCACAATCACACATACGTGTCAATCGAAAAAAAGAAATATTTTATTTAATTTTTAATAGCATTTACGTTTTATAAAATTTACATCTAATCCTCTGTCT
>CAJLXE010000260.1 GCA_905210525.1 uncultured Clostridia bacterium
ATATTTTTGTTATGGGAGATGACTGGAAGGGAAAATTTGATTTTCTGAAAGATTACTGTGAGGTGGTGTATCTTCCAAGAACGGAAGGGATTTCTACATCGAAAATAAAACAGGATCTCGGAAGAGACGACATATCTTTTGAAGACATCACTCAAATAAAGGACATAAACGAATTCATAGTGTCATCAAAAGACCGCGAGATTGTAATCGCGGGCGGCGACGGCACTCTCAATCGTTTCGTGAACAGATTTGAAAACTGGGACATTCCCGACATATCGGTATATTATTATGCAGCAGGCTCCGGAAACGATTTTATGAGAGACGTAAAAGAAAACAAATCCGAAAACGGACTTGTGAAGCTTAACGATTACGTAAAACAGCTTCCGACAGTAACCGTAAAGGGGCGTGAATACCGCTTTATAAACGGCGTGGGGTACGGTATAGACGGATATTGCAGCCAGGCCGGCGACGAGCTCAGAGCAAAATCGGACAAGCCCGTTAATTATACGCATATTGCCATAAAAGGACTTTTGTTCGACTATCACCCCGTAAATGCGTCCGTAACTGTAGATAATGTTACCCGTACATACAAAAAAGTCTGGCTTGCACCCACAATGAACGGCAGATACTACGGCGGCGGCATGGAGGTTGCTCCCATGCAGGAAAGGCTGTCGGACAACAAAAAGGTTTCCACCGTAATAATGCACGGCTCCGGCAAATTAAAAACGCTGTGTATATTTCCGTCGATATTCAAGGGAGAGCACATAGAGCACAAAGACGCTGTTGACGTACTGAGAGGAAATTCCGTAACAGTCGAATTCGACAGACCGTGCGCATTACAGATTGACGGAGAAACGATTCCGGATGTAACGTCATATTCGGTAAAGCTATATAATGAAGTATAAACCCGGTAAACTGTTTATATTAAAAATCTCATCAAAAGCCGAAACCGTTATTACAGGATAATATATATCAACAATCAAAATGAAACATAAAAACCCGTTCGGGTATAAAATAAAACCGGGAAAGGAATTTGATTCAATATGAAACAAATCAGTAACACAAAAGATACCGTATTAAAAATATCGTATATTCTGATACTTGCTTTTCATGCCGTATCGGCTCTGTGTATAACTTTCATTCTCATATTCATGCCGGAAAGCATAGAAACCGAAATGCAAAAGTCAAACATGAGGCTCATGGTTCTGCAATGCGCTTTGGCTTGTGTGGTAATACACGCTCCGTTCGCGGTAAAAAAATGGTTTAAAATGGAAGTTCCCGCATTTTTGTGCATCACATTCTGGATATTCCTGTTTTGCAGTGTATTTCTCGGAGAAGTGGCAAGTTTTTATTATATTGTGCCTCATTGGGATGATTTCCTGCATTTTCTCAGCAGCTGTATGACCGCGCTTCTCGGATATATGATATTTGCAATGTGTTTCAAAGGTAAAAATGCCGAGTTTTCAACAACAGCCGCCGTGCTTTTCGCTTTGTGCTTTTCAATAGCCGTGGGCGCAATATGGGAAATTTACGAATTCACCTGTGACGGCTTACTCAAACTGAATATGCAAAAGTACGCATTCGAGGACGGTGCGGAAAAAATAGGCAGACTCGCGCTTTTTGATACAATGAAAGATATTATTATAGATTCAATAGGCGCATCGCTTTCATCACTGTACGGATATTTTTCTCTTAAAACAAAACGCGGTTTTGTATATAAGTATTTTCAAAATGAAAACGATTCGTTCCGTATGACGGGTTCCGGCGCTCCCGAGACTGATTTTGTACAGCCCGAGCCTGTACACCGTAACGAGAATTAACAAGTAAAGCATCTCGCCTCAGTACCCATAACTTTGCAGATAAAATGCTGCGTCTGCTTTATGCTGTACGGAGCTGAAACAACGTGATATATACGGAATTTATGAGTCAGGCTTTGATTTTACAGTCTTTTCTCAAACAGTTATTTTTCCGTACCTGAATATAAACGTAATAAACGGTGTCGGGCCTACCGCCGAAAACACCGTTTTTGTTTACGTTTATTTTATACTTATCCCGATTATACCGCCTTACCCGCCCGTTTGCAGTGCCGCTGTTGCTTAACGATTCATACACAATTTTATGATTTCTATAATTTCGTCTACACTCTCACGACAATCCACCTGCAGCCATCATAGCGGCAGAGCCGCTGCCGCTTAATTTCATTGAAAGACACATT
>CAJLXE010000261.1 GCA_905210525.1 uncultured Clostridia bacterium
AAAACCGCCGTTTCCGAATATCATATCAAAGAAATCGGAAAAATCGGATGCGTTTCCGCTGTAATTTACCTTATAGCCGTACTGTGAGGGATCAAATTGCGAACCGGAACTGAAATTACCCGATGCACCGAAAGCATCGTACTTCTTTCTCTTTTCTGCGTCCTTAAGCACCTCGTAAGCCTCGGATACCTCCTGAAACTTCTCCTTACTTTTTTCGCCGCTTTCCCCCGAGTCCGGGTGATACTTCTTTACAAGCTTTCTGTATGCTTTCTTGATATCGTCCGTTGAAGCGTCCTTGCTCACTCCCAATATTTTGTAGTAATCTTTATATTCCATAAAAGGTCAACTCCCTTTTTCACTTTGACTTTCTTTGACTTATATTATATCACTTTTTTTTATTATGTCAATAGGTTTTTCTGACTTTTATTAAAATATGCAAAAAATTTTTTATTTTCGATTCACAAAATAAAAAATACCTCCGATACGGTACGATATTATTCCGTATCTGAGGTAAACGAACATATAATATAAATGCACACCGAACCAACAAACATCCCGCACATTCAGCGCACCGGCTTCAACCGCCACAGTTTTTTTCTTCCGTTTTTGCCGCACTGCTCCGTTACTCCTGCCGTATGGAGCGCAAGAAGTGCATACCTTGCATCCTTTACGGATATTTTTGCCGACTTTGCAAATTCGTCAACCGTAAAATCCACGTCACTTTTAAATGGAATAAGCTTCATATAATCTTGTGCGCTTTTAAGATAAACAATATCCGTAATTTCTTCCGGCACTATATCTTTTTCGCTTATGTTCTCCGTATTTTTATATTCAACTGCTTTTATAAAGGGAATACACAACGTTATGTTTCGGTTGTTTATATATTCGCGTATTCCGTAAGCCTCTTTGAGTGCATGATATATATTCGGATGCTTTGGAGATTTTCTGGTTGATACGATTTCACCTGTCACTGCAGACCTTAATGCAATCGTTTTTTCGCAAATAACAGGCAGAACGATAATTATTTCCGCATCGTCGGCATAAGAAGCGAGCTTTTTTGCAAGTCTGAACGCCTGTTTTGTCTGAATTTCAACAATCAAGGGGACATTTCCGTTGCGTTCTTCAAGAATATCGGCAACATACCCTTTGAACTTTACTTCATGAAGCGAATTGTCTGAACAAAAATAATATTTAAGAACACTGTGCAATGTTTTTTCGGCAAGCACGCCTATTGTTTCCGTTTTTTGATTCAAAGACGCCAGCATAAGCGCTTCATTCAGATCTGTGCATTGAAGCATAAAAACATCCTTTCCGGCAAATCCGTTTTTGTCCGCCGTACAGCAATACGGATTTAATTTTATCACAAAGTACATTTGTTGTCAATTTTCGTACAAGCAGTGCTGCATACCTTTGCTTTATTCTGGAAATACTCTATCTACAACCAAGTAATTACACCGCTTAATGACGTTATGAAATGAATTTACCGACAGTAATACATATTCATACGGCAAAAGCGTCTTACTGTCGGAGAAAGAGTTGTTATGGCAACAAACAAAGTTGAGATCTGCGGTATCAACACCGCGACGCTTCGCGTACTCAAAAATGATGAAATGACGGAATTGTTTATTCGTGCAAAAAGCGGAGATGAAAAAGCTCGCCAGGAACTGATAAGCGGAAACCTGAAGCTTGTTCTCAGCGTTATAAAAAGCTTTTCAAACCGCGGAGAGGATATAAACGATTTATTTCAGATAGGATGTATCGGACTTATAAAGGCTGTGGATAATTTCGATAATTCGCTGGAGCTTTGCTTTTCGACTTACGCGGTACCGATGATTGCGGGAGAATTGCGGCGTTTTCTGAGAGATAACTCATCTATAAGAATAAGCCGTTCGCTGCGCGATCTTGCGTACAAAATCATGCAGATGAAAAATATAAACGGCGAGCTTCCCACCATAGAGGAAATGGCAGACAAGCTTTCTACGGAACGCGAAAACATAATTCTTGCGCTTGAATCCATGCAGGATACCGTATCTCTGTCCGAGCCCATATATAATGACGGAAACGATTCGATTTATCTTGAAGATCATCTGTCGGACGATAAAAATTATGAGGAAGAAACCACAAACAAAATAGCTCTTGAACGGGCTTTGTCACGATTGAACCAAAGAGAACGAAAAATACTCCGGA
>CAJLXE010000262.1 GCA_905210525.1 uncultured Clostridia bacterium
GTACGGGTATGCCTACGGGCTTGTTTACAAGCATTATGTTCTCATCTTCGTAAACTATGTCGAGATTTATTTGGGTAACTTCGGCACGCGCTTTGTTTTGTGAAGCGGCGTCGAAAAAGTCATCTTTTATATACACCTGAACTATGTCGCCTTCGCTCAGACGTGTTTCGTTTTTACCCCTCTTTCGGTTTACCTTCACATTCTTGGTTCTCAAGGCTTTGTATATTACGGATAAAGGCAGTTCCGGAAGCGCTTTGCGTATAAACTTGTCGAGTCTTTGCCCTGCGTCATTGGCATTGACGGTAAATTCTTTCATTGATTATGCTGTGGGCCTTTCATATATTTTTGAATTATTTTTTATTACATTATGCGTATTTTAACATACTTTGTTTCATTTTACAATACCTATTGCTTACGATACAGCCATTGAACCGTTTAAAACTGCATTTTTTATTCCTGAAGCGAAATCATTTAAAATAAAAATGCAAGAAACTATTGACAATCTTGCATTGGTGTAGTATAATGTAATACGAACAACGCTTAAAATGAATATTGTATATTCCCGACTGGCAAATGTACAGAATTTATACGTATAATACAGCTTTGATGTATTGCGTATGCCGATAATGCAGGAATATGGTTTCCACGGAAAGGAATTTGATATAATGATAGAAATAAATGACAAAACAAATTTATTAGAACTTGATCCATATGAATACGAGCTTCATGATGTTCAGGAGCCTATTTTATTCAGAGATATTTTTCCGTATACGGAGGTTCCTAAAATACCGTTCAATTACAGGCACGTTCCTATGGGAATGCCCGATCAGATAAGAATAACCGATACTACATTCCGCGACGGTCAGCAGTCTCAGGCACCGTATTCCGCAAAGCAGATTGAGGATATATTCGATATGCTTCACAGACTGGGCGGCGAAAAGGGCATAATCAGTCAGACTGAATTTTTTGTATACAGCAAAAAGGACAGAGAAGCGATAGAACGCTGTATGGCAAAAGGCTATAAATTCCCCGAAATAACAACGTGGATAAGAGCTACAAAAGAAGATTTCAAGCTTGTAAAGGATATAGGAATAAAGGAAACAGGCATACTTGTAAGCTGCTCCGATTATCATATATTCAAAAAGCTTAAAATGACGCGCTCTCAGGCTCTGGAGCACTACATGGCGGTTGTTAAAGACGCAATAGACGCGGGTCTTGTGCCGCGCTGTCACTTTGAGGATATAACGAGAGCCGATTTTTACGGCTTTGTTGTGCCGTTTGCAAACGAGTTGATGAAGCTTTCACAAGAATCCGGTATTCCTGTAAAAATAAGAGCCTGCGATACAATGGGTTACGGCATACCGTATCCGGGCGTTGCGCTCCCCAGAAGCGTATCGGGCATAGTGTACGGCTTGCAGCATTATTCCGGAATACGTTCCGAACAGCTTGAATGGCACGGCCATAACGACTTCTATAAGAGCGTTGTAAATGCCGCGGTGGCGTGGATGTACGGCGCTTCCGCAGTTAACTGCTCACTGTTCGGCATAGGCGAAAGAACGGGCAATATTCCGCTTGAAGCAATGGTGTTTGAATACGCGTCTCTCAAGGGAACCCTTGACGGCATGGATACTACCGTTATAACGGAACTTGCGGATTATTTCCGCAACAGCATAGGTTATGAAATACCGGATATGACTCCTTTTGCGGGCAAGCATTTCAATACTACAAGAGCGGGCATACACGCGGACGGACTTCTCAAGGACGAAGAAATATATAATATATTCGATACAAACAAATTGCTCGGCAGACCTGCCTTGGTTTCGTGCAGCAGCACATCGGGTCTTGCGGGAATAGCGTACTGGATAAACGTATATTTCAATCTCAAAGACGAAGATAAGGTTGATAAAAAGAGCGAACTTGTTCGCAAAATAAAAGAATGGATAGATAATGAATACGAGGGCGGAAGACAAACTGTAATAAGCGACGAAGAAATGACTGCGCTTATAGAAAAGTTTGCTCCGGGTAAATTCAATATCTGATGTGTAAAAGTTAATACCGAATCAAAATATACCGCAAAGCAGAGAACAGGCAAATGACACTGTTCTCTGTTTTTTGTGTGTTTAAATTGTATATTTTTTCAGATATTAAACTGAATGTGAAAAATATTGACGAATTGTTTTCTTTTG
>CAJLXE010000263.1 GCA_905210525.1 uncultured Clostridia bacterium
AAATTTTTACCCAAGTATAAATCAATTACTTTTCAGGAGTTGTTAAAATGGCACAAAAAAAGCGTCTTAATGATAACGAAATAAAAAAGGCATTTCTCGCAAGCATAAAATACGTTGCGGCAAATTTAATGACAAGCTTTCTTATTCTTGCCATGCTTTTTGTTATATCCGTTATAATAGGACTTGAATCCGACAAGGGAATTAAATTTTTAAACGGAGCATTATTCCAGACCATAATGTTGCCTCTTATAATATGGTATTACGGATACCTTGCTTTCAAGGACGGCTACAAGGATTCAGTTGCCGGAGTTTATAACAAAAGAAAAATACTTATATCCGCACTGCCCGTATTCTTATTGCAGACAATAACGGTTATTCTTGCTGTACGCGAGGGCGCTTCGGCATCGGAAATAGGCGCCGCCAAAACCGTTGCATTGTTTCTGCTAAATCCGTTTACAATTATATTCAACACATTTCCGGATCTTATGCCTGAAATAATGTTCCTGCCGTGCCTAATTCTGCCGATTGTGCTTTATATAGGATATTATTTTGCAAGATTCAAAGAAGTAAAAGATCATTCAATGAAAAACGATGCAAAAGAATTTCGCAGACAGCTTGAAGAAATACAATATGAAAGAAAATTTATAAACGGAGATAAACAATAAATGTCACTGAACATGAACTCAACAAAGAACAGGAATATCTGTATGCCGTGTTTAAACGCATAGACAGTGAGATAGTCGAGCTTCAAACAAGTCTTAAAACGCAATATAAAAATATAATAAATGCAAATAAAGACTTTAAAGAGGATGTGCCTATTCTTAACGGCGGTGCGGATTTCGATCAGGTTGTGGAAATATATAAATTCAACGATATTGTAGAAACAGAAGAACAGCATTACAATAATATGAATGCCCGTCTGCGCGTTCTGAGACAAATGTATGATTCCGCATATTTCGGCAAAATCGAATTTATTGAAGAATCGGAATCCGAATCGGAACAATATTATATCGGCATATCCACGCTGCGCAAAAATGACGACGGGGACTTCCTCGTTCTTGACTGGCGCGCACCGGTATGCAGTCTCTATTACGAATACGAAAGCGGAAAATGTTCATACGAATGTCCCGCGGGCAATATCAACGGAGAGCTTTTGTCCAAACGTCAGTTCGGAATATTCAGAGATAAAATCAACTTTGTTTTCGATACCGACGTATTGATACAGGATGAACTTCTGTGTAAAGTTTTGTCCGAAAGCCGCGACAAAAAGATGGGAAATATAGTAAAAAGCATACAAAAGGAACAAAACTCCGCCATAAGAAAAAGCGGAGCCGGAAATCTTGTTATATTCGGGCCTGCAGGAAGCGGAAAAACTTCAGTTGCAATGCACAGAGCGGCATTTCTGCTTTACAAGCACCGTGAAACAATCAAGTCCGAAAATATATTGATTCTTTCTCCCAACAGTATATTCAAGGATTATATTTCAGACGTTCTTCCGGATCTGGGCGAATCGGAAGTAAATATGTTCACATTAACCGAACTGTTCAGCCCTCTTCTCGATAATTTCAATATGCACGGACACGGTGAACTAATGGAACAAATAATAAACAATTCCGCTAAAGCAAAGAAACGAATATTCAGGGCAACATTCAAGAACAGCGTCGTATTCCTCGAAATAATGAAGCGTTATGCTGCATTTGTAGATAAGAACGATTTCAATCCGCAAACCATTGCATACAACGATCAGATTATAATAAGTGCGGAGGAAATACAAAAACTATATTATCATGATTGGGCAGGAATGAGCTATTCGCAAAGACTTAAACGTATAGCCGCAAGAGCACGCGTTACTTTGGATGAAATAATCGAGAAGCGCAGAAAGGAAATAGAAACAGACAATGCGGATTTATTCAGTTGGGAAATTGAAGAACTCACAAACAAAACCATCAGTGAAGAATTTGCCTCTGTAAATTCGCAGATACGAAATATGTTCACTGTAAATACAAATGCGCTTTATGCTCATATGTACAGATCCCGTGAATTTTTCGAGCAAATAAAGGAGCTTGTGGATTTTGATTTTGAAACGTTTAAGGATATGCTCGATCCTGCCGATTATTTCAACAAAAATAATCTTTATTGGGAAGATATGTTT
>CAJLXE010000264.1 GCA_905210525.1 uncultured Clostridia bacterium
AATTTCAGCCATATTTGCTCTTATCATGATTTTTTACTTCCTTTTTATTGTGATTATTTATAAATTTTTATTGTATGTCAAAGCGTGTGATATTGCCGCTTCTGCATTTTTCGGCGGTTATTATTGCCTTAAGCTTTGCGTAAGCTTCTTCGACCGAATCGTTAAGTATAACATAGTCATAGTCCGGTATGTGCTTAAGCTCGCCCTCGGCGTTTGCAAGTCTGCGAAGAATACGCTCTTCCGTTTCCGTACCGCGCTTCCTGAGACGCTTTTCCAGAGTTTCCATGTCCGGAGGAGCAATGAATATCATTATTGCTTCGGGACACTGCTTTTTTATGTTCAATCCGCCCTGAACGTCTATATCGAATATGACATCGTTGCCTTTTTTAAGCTGTTCTACCGCATTCTTTCTCGGCGTTGCATAATATTCGCCGTGAACAAACGCGTATTCAAGAAATTCGTTCTGTGACTTCATTTCTTCAAATTCATTTTTGTCAACGAATATGTAATCAACTCCGTGTATTTCGCCTTCTCTCGGTGACCTTGTTGTCGCCGAGACTGAAAAATACGTATTTTCTTTATGCTCCTGCATATACATATTTTTAAGAGTGCCTTTGCCTGCGCCCGAAGGTCCCGAAAGCACTATAAGCAGGGAATTATCTGTGTAACTTAATTTTGTGTTCATACTGTTTTCTCTTTTATTGCTGCATATCCTCATCTGTATCCGACGTGCCGATTCTATTTGCCATTGTTTCGGGCTGGACGGAGGAGAGGATAACGTGTTCGCTGTCTGTTATGATTACGGCACGGGTACGTCTTCCGTAGGTTGAATCTATGAGCTTGCCTTTATCTCTTGATTCCTGAATAAGACGTCTTATGGGTGCCGAATCGGGACTGACTATTGCGATTATTCTTTCTGCGGATACTATATTGCCGTATCCTATATTTATAAATTTCATGGTTTTATCCTGTAAGGTTTAAGCGGATAAGCGATTGATTATCCGAAAACTTTTATTCAACGTTCTGTATTTGCTCTCTGATTTTTTCTATTTCGCTCTTTACGGCAATAACGATGGAAGCTATATCAAAATCAGACGATTTTGACCCTATTGTGTTTATTTCGCGATTCATTTCCTGAACCATAAAATCCATTTTTTTGCCTATATTTACGGCAGATTCTATTTCTGCACGCATAGCTTTGATGTGACTTGCCATTCTGACCGTCTCTTCTGCTATGCACGCTCTTTCAACGTAATACACCACTTCTATATTGAGTCTGTCCTCATCTATATTCACGGAAGCTTTTTCGCTCATATCGCCTATGATACTGCATATTTTATCGTGAAGCTTCTCCCTGAGAGCTTTTTCAATCTCGGGAATCCTCTCATCTATACGATACATATATTCTTCTATCTTATCAAGATGAGATAATATGTCTGCACGGAGGTTTTCGCCTTCACGGGTTCTTGCACAAATGAATTTTTCGAGAGCTTCATCAAAAGCCTCAAACACGATTTCTTTTATGGCGTCTTCGTCCTCGTCCGATTCTTTTGTGAAAGCGTCCGGCAATTCAAGCACAGTCTCTATGTCGGGATGAAATTCCATACCGTATTCACGGCATATTTCGGACAACTGCTTCATATATGCCGCAATAACCGGCTTGTTTGCTATTACGTTTACTGATTGCTCGTTTTCGCTGCGGTAAGATATGTATATGTCTATTTTCCCTCTGAACAGTTTCTCTTTGAGCTTACGTCTCAACTCATCTTCATAAGCGTTGAGCACGTGAGGCATTCTGAATGACGCTTCAAGAAATCGGTGGTTTACCGATTTTATTTCGACTGAGGCTGTTCTTGAGTTTTTGCGGACTTCGGCTTTGCCGTATCCTGTCATACTTTTCATCATATAAATTATTACCGATGACGGCATAATGTATACACAATATACCGCTTCCTTTGTGTTGGTGGAAGATTGCTGAGTATGTTTTTATATGCACAATCTAACTATTATATTATACCATTAAAGGCTGTATTTTGCAATAGATTTCGTTAAAAAGACTGAAATTCCGTTGTTGAATTGTCAATGATGGGTGACACTTTTTTAATAAAAAAAGCTGAGCTCAT
>CAJLXE010000265.1 GCA_905210525.1 uncultured Clostridia bacterium
GGCATAGTTGTTCTTTCGTTCATAGTGGCCCTTAAAGGAAACGGAACCGAAACCGTTTCGCCTTGGTATGTACTGCTCATGACGTGCCTGTTTTTCGTATTCATAGCCGTAGCAGGAACACTTGCAAACAAATTCTTCAATTATCTTGAGCACAAATTTCCTCACCACAGACTGCTCGCAATATTCAGCGTTGCATTTTGCTTCCTGATATCTTACATAAGCGAAAAATTATTCGGCGTTGCAGACATCACCGGCGCATTCGCCGCAGGTCTTTTCCTCTCAAGAAATCCTGAGGTGGATTACATAGACAGAAAATCAGACATAATGAGCTACATGGTATTTACTCCCGTATTTTTCTGCAATATAGGCATCACAACAAAATTCACCGGCTTCGGTGCGGAAATGCTCGTATTCGGATTGTTCTTCATACTTGCCGGAATCGCAGGTAAGGTTATAGGATGTGCGGGCTCCGCTTTGATGTGCAAGTATAAATTCAAAGAAGCGCTCTGCGTAGGCATAGGAATGATGGCGCGCGCCGAAGTTGCTCTCGTAAGCGCGCAGAAAGGCGTCGAAAACGGTCTTATCCATTCGGACATAATGCCGTTTGTTGTATTGCTTATAATAATAACCAGTTTTGCAACTCCCATACTCCTCAAAATAGCAATGCCAAAGGATGATCCCGCAAGCGCAATCGAAAGCAAATAATAATTATCGGTAATTATTCTCTCAAAAAAGTTACCTATATACAGTTAAAGCATTAACACTGCATTCAGAGAAAGGAAACTCTTATTTTTTATGAAATTGATTATAACAACCGCATTCGGGCTGGAATCTGTCGTAGCAAAAGAGCTGGAAAAACTCGGATATGAGAAAACAACAACAGACAACGGACGCATCATACTCGACGGAACATATGAAGACATATGCAGATTGAATCTGAATGTGTCCGCCGGTGAAAGAGTGGTAATATGCGCAAATACATTCAAGGCGACTTCGTTCGACGAGCTCTTTGATTCCACCCGTAATACTCCGTGGGAAAAATATATTCCTGCCGATGCCGCCGTTACGGTAGATGCAAAATCTGTCAATTCAGCGCTTTTCAGTTTGTCGGACTGCCAAAGAATCGTAAAAAAAGCTATAGTAGAACGTCTTAAATACGGTCACTCCGTAAAAACTATTCCCGAAACCGGCGCACTTTACCCTGTAACCGTATCTATACACAACGATATAGCCGAGCTTCTTATAGACACTTCCGGCGATGGTCTGCACAAAAGAGGATGGAGAACAAAGGCAGGCGACGCGCCGCTCAAGGAAACGCTTGCAAACGCAATGGCCGCACTGTCATTCTGGCGTCCCGAAAGACCGCTTATCGATCCTATGTGCGGTTCGGGAACAATACTCATAGAAGCCGCGCTCAGAGAAATGCGTGTTGCGCCGGGACATTCAAGACATTTCGTATGTGAAAACTGGAAAACCGTAACCTCCGATATGTGGAACAAAGTGCGCTTTGAAGCAGCAGCGCGAAACAGGTCCGAAGAAATTCTGCCTTTGCTTGATATATGCGGATTTGATATAGACAGGCGTGTGCTTGAAGCGGCAAGAAGCAATGCAAAAAATGCGGGTATTGCCGACGCAATTCATTTTCAGCAGCGTGATTTTTCGGAATTTTCGTCAAAAAAGCAATACGGCTGTATAATAACGAATCCTCCGTACGGAGAAAGAATAGGCGACAAAGCCGCCATGAATAAAATATATGCCGCATTCAGAAACGCAATGAAAGAGCTTCCCACATGGTCGTTCTATGTTCTGACCGCCGACGAAAACTTTGAGAATGAAATATGCCGCAAAGCCGATAAAAAACGTAAGCTCTACAACGGCAGAATCAAAGTGGACTATTATCAGTTTTACGGACCGAGGCCACCTAAAAAACAATAAATTTGTATTTTCAAAGCTCACGAATCAATCAGGTCGTGAGCTTTTATATATTTGCTCGGTTTAATGTTCAAGTTGCACAATAATATAATAAAATGAAGTTGTTAATTTTCAAGGAAGATTTTATTGAAACACAACTCTTGTTTGTTGTTTCTCAAGATGGAATTGTGTTATAATAAAAT
>CAJLXE010000266.1 GCA_905210525.1 uncultured Clostridia bacterium
TATAATAGTAATGAACGAATCGGGAGAGTACACTTGTCAGATAGACAGGATATATTCCGATGCGGGAGAGGACATATTCAGATAATGGGCATTTCGCACATAACGAGCACTTCAAATACGGCTGTAAAAAATGCGGTTGCGTTGAGACAAAAAAAATACAGGGACGAGCAGGGCTTGATTGTGTTTGAGGGAATGAAGATGCTCAAAGAAGCTGTTTCGGCTTGCGTATAAAAAGCGTGTTTGTTTTTGAGGACGTTTATGAAGAAAATGCTTCTTTTCTGGATTCGGTGTCTGCCGACGACATTTATACCGTAAACAATGCGGTTGCTGAGAAAATAAGCGATTGGAAAACTCCGCAGGGAATTGTAAGCATTGCCGAAAAACCGAAATACTGCATTGATAAGGTTTTGAATGCGGAAAATTCTTTTGTAGTAATTCTTGACGGCGTTGCAGATCCGGGCAATATAGGGACAATAATAAGAACATCGGAGGCGGCGGCGGTAAGCGCTGTAATAACAACTGCCGGCAGCGCGGATTGCTTTCAACCTAAAGCACTCAGAGCCTCTATGGGTTCAATATTCAGAATACCGGTATTTGAAAATTCAGAAAAATGTGATATAATATATAAAATGCAGTCAAACGGATTTTCGTTGGTGTCAACGTCGTTGTCCGGAAAGAACATTGCCTCGGGTTTTACAAGGAAAGAAAAAACTGCGGTTGTGTTCGGAAACGAGGGCGCGGGCATAAGCAAAGAATTTGTTGAAAGATCGGACACGCTTGTAAGGCTTCCGATGTCGGGTAAGGTTGAATCGCTTAACGTTGCGGTTTCGGCTGGGATAATAATGTATATGCTGAATATGCCGGGAGATACGGATATACGGTAACTGCCGGATGCAGATAAATTTCTGTTAAAATTAAAATACAGTTTGGAGGATACATTTTGAGTAAGAATTTTAAGGTCAAACCGCAACAGAAAAAGACAAAGTCAAATTTGAAGTTGGGACCGATGCTTATAAGCGGATTTCTCGTTTTTGCATTGGTATGCACGCTTGCAATAACCGGGCTCGGCAAATGGATAGATACACGCCCGAATCCGGGTTCAAGCTCGACGCCTGCTCCTACTACGGATTCATCGGCTAAAGTTGAATTTGAAGACGAAAATCTTGAGGAATTTATAAAGAAAAAACTGAATATTTCCACAGATTATGTTACGGAAACGCAAGTTAAGTCTACAACGAGCCTTTCTATAAGCGGTGTTGAAAATATAACGTCTTTTAAAGGACTTGAGAAATTCGTAAGCATGACGTCACTTACAATAAGCAATGCAAAAATAAGCGACCTTTCCGCATTGAAAGAAGCAGAAGCGCTTACATCACTTTATTTGTATTCATGCGAGGTTACGGATACGGTTTCCGAGCTTGAAAATATAACAAAGCTTTATATGAAAAAAACAGTTCCGCCTGCGGCAGTACTGCAAAAGCTTACAGCCGTTTCAACGCTTGAACTGAATGAATGTGAAATTGAAGACATGAATGCTTTTGCCGAGATGCCTTCCGTGAAATCCATACTTATGACAAAAGTAACCACTCTTAAATCGTTTGAGGGTATTGAAAAATTTGCAAACCTTGAGACGCTTTCATTTACGGAGTGCGATATCGCAAAAATGGACGGAATCGATAAAGCAGTTGCACTTACTCAGCTTACGTGCAAGCAAAGCAAAATTAAAGATATTTCGTCAGTTGCGGGAGCAGCAAAGCTTAACACTCTCTATATGACCGGAAGCACAGTTGAAAACGGTCTTGAGGCTGTGGGCGATATGAAGGCTCTTACGACGCTTGATATTGAGGATCTTAATGAAGGCAAGGCGGACGTTTCTTTTATATCAAAGATAAAGACGCTTGAATATGTTTGCTTGAACGGTATCAGCCTTTCAAATCTCGATATGCTTTCCGAGCTTAAGGAGCTCAAAACGATATATGCCGAAAAGTGCGGTATAAGCGACATAGATGCATTATCTGCACTTACTGCGGTTGAGGATCTCAGACTGAGCGGAAATGTTATAAGAGACATATCGGCTCTTTCGGGAATGAAAAATCTT
>CAJLXE010000267.1 GCA_905210525.1 uncultured Clostridia bacterium
CCCATATAGCCATGTAAAATTTGACGTCAGCCGTGAAAAAACAATAAAAGCTTTGATGGCGGCTCAAAAAGCAGACAACAAAGTACTTGTCGTTACTCAAAAAGATCCTTCCGTCGCAGACCCCGCTTTTGATGAACTTTACAGCGTAGGTACACTTTGTACAATCGAAAATATATCAAAAGAAAACGACTCTATGTACAGAGTATTGGTTTCGGGAGAAAAACGTCAGAAAATCAACAAATTCTTTCTCTGCAAAAATTATGTGGAAGCATTTGCCGAAGACGTTAATGAAGTAACAAATAATCCCGTTATCGAAGAAACCTGTCTGCGCGTAATAATGCACATGATGGTCGAATATGTAAAGCTGGCGCCGCAAATGCCTCAGGATATGATGCCTATTTTTGCAGATACAGAAAATCCTTCCGAATTTGCCGATGTTATAGCTTCAAATATTATTGTAAAATACGATGACGGACAGGCATTGCTTGAAGAGTTTGTAATCGACAAACGTCTTGATAAGCTTGCAAACATTCTTGCAAGAGAAATAGAACTGCTTAAGGTTGAAAACAAAATTATGACCGAAGTCAAGCAGCAGATAGATAAATCACAAAAGGAATATTTTCTGCGCGAACAGCTCAAGGCAATAGAAAGAGAGCTCGGAGACGATTCGGAAGATTATGACGACATTGCGATTTCCCCTGCAACTGAATACAAAACAAAAATAGAAGCCTCTGATATGCCTCCCGCAGTTCGTAACAAAGCTCTTGAAGAAGCAAAAAAGCTGCGCCATATGCAGTTCGGTTCCGCAGAAATATCTGTAATACAAAACTATCTCGACTGGCTCCTTTGCCTGCCCTGGACTAAAGAATCGGAAGACAACATAGATCTTAAGAAGGCACGTAAAATACTTGATAAAGAGCATTACGGGCTTGACAAGGTAAAACAGCGTCTTATAGAATTTCTTGCCGTAAAGGCACATACGGGAGTAATGAAGGGCTCTATAATATGCCTGGTGGGACCTCCCGGAGTAGGAAAAACTTCAATAGGAAAATCGCTTGCAAAAGCCATGAAAAGAGAGTTTGTACGGCTTTCCTTGGGCGGAGTGCGCGATGAGGCTGAAATAAGAGGTCACCGTAAAACATACATAGGCGCTATGCCGGGCAAAATCATATCGGCTCTGAAAAACGCAAAGACCGTAAATCCGTTGTTCCTGCTTGACGAAATAGACAAAATAGGCAACGATTTCCGCGGAGATCCCGCTGCGGCATTGCTTGAAGTCCTTGATTCCGAGCAGAACTGTACGTACGTGGATCACTATATTGAAGTTCCGTATGATCTTTCCAAAATAATGTTTATAATGACTGCCAACACTCTTGAGACAATTCCTCCTGCTCTGCTTGACAGAATGGAAATAATAGAAATTCCGGGGTATACGGACGAAGAAAAGCTCAACATAGCAAAGAAGCATCTTCTGCCGAAACAAAGAGAGCTGCACGGGCTGACGGCAACACAGTGCTCAATAGGTACGGACGTGCTGAAATACATTATCGATCACTACACGAGAGAAGCCGGCGTCCGCGGGCTGGAACGCGAAATTGCCGCGCTTTGCAGAAAAGCGGTTGTTGAGCTCGAAGAAAATCCCGAAACGGAAAAAATACGCTACACAACGGAAAATATTGCTCAATACCTCGGCTCTCCGAAATACTTCTTCGATGAAGTTGAAAATGAAAATCACATAGGTCTTGCAACGGGTCTCGCGTGGACATCCGTAGGCGGAGAAACGTTATCCATTGAAGTTGCGGCTGTTCCCGGCAACGGTGCAATAGTGCTCACAGGACACCTCGGCGACGTTATGAAGGAATCCGCAACCGCAGGTATAACACATATACGTTCCCGCGCAAAAGAATTCGGTATCGAAGATTCGTTCTTTAAGAGCAACGATATTCACATACACGTACCTGAAGGCGCAATCCCCAAAGACGGTCCGTCAGCAGGTATAACAATAACTACGGCGGTTCTTTCCGCAATTACGCATACACCCGTAAAAAGCACGG
>CAJLXE010000268.1 GCA_905210525.1 uncultured Clostridia bacterium
GTTATCGCGCAGCTTCACGGCAACGATACGGAAACAATAATAGTTCGCGTTGCGGATTTGCTTTCCAAATACGGTGCAATCCCGGCTATTATGGCAGGACTGATACTTTCGGGAATACTTGCAAGTACGATGTCAACTGCGGACTCGCAGCTTCTTGCGGCTTCTTCGAGTGTGTCGGAGAACATATTGCGTGAAGCGTTTCATTTGAAGATTTCCGAGAAAAAGAGTATGCTTGCGGCACGCATTACTGTTGTTATCATAGCTGTAATGGGTGTGATTATTGCCCGTAATCCGGACAGTTCTATTTTCGGCATTGTGTCATTTGCATGGGCTGGATTCGGCGCAAGCTTCGGACCGATAGTTATATGTTCGCTGTTCTGGAAAAGAACGACTCTTCCGGGAGCAATCGCAGGCATGGGTGTAGGCGGAATAATGGTTTTTGTGTGGAAGTACATTATAAAACCTATCGGCGGTGTTTGGGGTATATACGAATTGCTTCCGGCTTTTCTTGCGGGACTTATTACGATTGTCGTTGTCAGCCTTTGCACCAAAGCTCCGAGCAAGGAGATTACAGACGAATTTGACAAAGTGCGCTCGGGTGAAAGCATCTGAATATACTGATTGGAGCAATATAAAAATGAGAACAAGCAGATAAACGATTTTATCGACAGCCGTTATAATTGAGTTAAGCAATTACATAAAAACAAAAATATGCCGTTTTATCAATATATAAACGGCATATTTTTATGTGGGGCATAGGATTCTGATTTCGGTAAATCGTATGCCTTTTTTATTTTATTATACTGTTGATTGTATATGTTTTATTCTATTTCGTTGAAATTGAGTTTGTATACGATTCCGCCGTTGTATTCTTTATTATTGCATACGATATAAACCTCATCACCGTAAATATTTATGCTTTCGGGTTCGATATCCATATTGTTGATCGGAATTTCAAATTTAAGTTTGCAGTTTTCCCAGTCGTATATACGAATTTCGCACGGGTACCCGTCCTGCGATGAACGTACAAACCATATTCCCGTATCGTCGCACCACACGCCCTGAGAAAGTGTTTTTGGAATTTCTACATTAATATTCCTTAAGAGGAGTATGCTTTGACCGCTGTAATAATAATCGGCGTAAACATCAACTGTTCCTCCTGCCCATTCGCCTGCTCCGAACAGACCTCTTTCAAAGCTGTATCCTATGGAAAAAAACGGGCGTTTGAGTTCATCTGTTTCCGTTATTTCAAACGTGCGCGGATCTACAAAAGAATATGTAGAATATCTGTCCGGCTCATCTTTCCTGACGTTTTGCTGGCAGTGAGATACTATAAGTCTGCCGCGGTGGACATTGTAAGCGATATTGTTTGCGTGAGCGAGATCAAGAGGCTCGCTCGTGCGGATTATATTTCCGTCTGTACCGATTTCTGCAAGTATTATGCGTGAATCCGCTTCATCGTTTTCCAGGAAAGCAATTATAAAAGAGTTGCCGGTAAAACAACCGCCCTGAACGATTCTGTTTTTTTCATTTACGCTGTTGAATCTGAACCATTCCACAGGCTCGGCAGTGTACTTCGCGCCTTCTTTCAGATCGATTTTGCCGTTTCCCCATGTGAGACGGTACTCTATTACATCACCGTCGGAAACCGTGGCAATGTCCGCTGTCTGTGCTGACTTTTCACCATTTACGGTAAAGTCCCATGTATAAAGAAATCCGTCTTTTTCTGTGTCTGTAAAGTTATCTGTTTTGGTCATGTGTTTGCCGTCATCGGATATTGTGATTTTTGCATCAAAGGCTTCGTTTGCCGCTTTCAGAATGTCAATGACGGTTGATTTATCTTTTGACATCGGAATATTGTTTTCAAACAGCAGTTTATGGCCGGCTGTTATTTTTAATTGTACCGCTGCACGGTCGGGTGTACTTTCGGGCGTACTTGTCGGTGAAGAACATGACGTAAGAAGAAAGATTGCCAGTAAGGAAATCAATAAAAATGCGGATGCTTTCGTTTTCATAAAAGTATCTCCTTAAAATTTGATAATATAAT
>CAJLXE010000269.1 GCA_905210525.1 uncultured Clostridia bacterium
GACGACGCGGAAGAATATAAACCGTCTAAATTTGAAAAGTTTCTTTCGGAAAAGCTTAAAATAAAGCTTGAAGACATTGTTATAGGCGTTTCGGTTGTGCTCGGAGTTGCGCTTGCACTGCTGCTTTTTACGTTTATTCCCACATTTGTTACGGGTCTGCTGAGAAATATAATCGGTTCAAATATACTGCTCAGTCTTTTTGAGGGACTCGTAAAGGTGATTGTATTTATTTTGTATATTTATATCGTCAGCAAACAGAAAGACATAAAAAGAGTTTACCAGTATCACGGCGCGGAGCATAAAACCATAAACTGCTATGAAGCAGACATGAAAATTACGGTTGAGAACGTCCGCAAATGTTCAAGAATACATCCCAGATGCGGAACGTCGTTTATGTTCTTTGTAATGATCGTGAGCATACTCCTTTTCTCTTTCATAACGTGGGATAAACTTTACGTAAGAATAATCCTTAAAATACTGCTCATGCCGCTTGTTGCGGGCATTTCGCATGAAATAATAAGATTTTCGGGTAAAAGCAACAGCCGAATCGTAAAAGCGCTTGTGGCTCCGGGACTTATGCTCCAGAATATTACTACTGCGCCTCCGGACGATTCTCAGATTGAAGTGGGCATAGCGGCGCTTAAGGCGCTTATAGGCGATCCGGATGCGGTTGAAGTTGAAGAAATCGAAGAACGTGAAGATACCGAGGGTATGTGCAAATGCCCCGAAATTGATGTGAAAGTGAACGATGATGACTGCAAGGGCTGCGATACGGAAGGAAACTGAACGTCTCAGGCATTTTTCCGATGAGGCGGATGCTGAAGTACGAATATTGTTTGAATATATAACAGGTCTGGACTGTGTTCTTGCAATGATAAACGATGCCGAGGTTACGGACGAACAGTCGGAAAGGCTTGCAAGCGCGGTGGACAGACTCATAAAGGGAGAACCTATACAGTATGTTATGGGCGAGTGGAGCTTTATGGGCAATGACTTTGAAGTGTGCGAATCCGTGCTTATACCGCGCAGCGATACGGAAATACTTTGCGAACAGGCAGCGGCATATATAAACGGCAGAGACGCTCAAACGGACGTACTGGATATTTGCTCCGGAAGCGGCTGTATAGGAATCAGCCTTGCGAAATTGTGCGTAAACAGCATAGTGGACTGCTCGGACATAAGCGCGGCGGCGATTGATGTTATAAACAGAAATATCGATAAAAACGGAGTCCGCGGCAGAGTGAGAGCGTTTTGCTCAGATATGTTTGAAAAATGCGGTATGTATGATGTTATAGTGTCGAATCCGCCTTATATTCCGAGTGAAGATATAGACGGTCTTGACGCAAAGGTAAGTCTTCATGAGCCTCGGAAGGCGCTTGACGGCGGCGTGGACGGACTTGATTTTTACAGAATAATAGCACAAGAGGCGAGGCTGCATCTGAAAGACGGGGGAAAGCTGTTTCTTGAGATAGGATACGATCAGCGCAGCGATGTAACCGATATTCTAAAAACGAACAATTATACCGGTATAACGTGCGTAAAGGATTATTCCGGCAATGACCGCGTGATTTCGTGCGGCGTCTGATTATTTTACCCGGAGGTACCGATAATGTCTATCGATCAGAAATTATATGCCATAGAACAGCGATATCAGGAGCTCGAACAGTTGATTTCCGATCCTGCTGTTATCCAAAAAACGGATGAATGGCAAAAATATACAAAAGAACATTCCGATTTATATGAAATAGTGGAGAAAATCCGCGAATACAGAAAGCTTTCGGCAGAAAACGATGACGCGCTTGAAATGTCCGAGACCGAAAAAGATCCGGAAATGCGCGAAATGTTCAGAACCGAGCATGAAAACCTTAAAAAACAGATAAGCGCACTGCATTCTGAACTTATAAAGTATCTTATACCTAAAAATCCGGATGACGATAAAAACGTAATACTGGAAATAAGGGCGGGAGCAGGCGGAGATGAAGCGGCTCTTTTCGGTGCGGTGCTTCTGCGTATGTACGGAAGATACGCGGAAAGACGCGGCTGG
>CAJLXE010000270.1 GCA_905210525.1 uncultured Clostridia bacterium
GGAGCCGTAAGAATTGTCGTTAAGCTCATCCATATTTACAAGTGTAAATGCTTTTCCGTTACCATCTTTTGCTTCAAAACAGCCTACAACATATGTAGGTGATTCTCCGAATGTTGCTTCTGCGAGACTGTCGTCCACGTCTTCTATTACGCCGAAATCCTCATACGGATTATGCATATACGTAACATTGTCGCCTTCTTTTTTGTTTATAACATATGCTCCTTTATTCTCATACCGACCGTAAACCGGCATCAGCTTTTTAAGCTCTGCATTAACCTTTTGCGCATCGTACCAGTATTTGTTTTTTGTATAATCCCAATTTACAAGGCTGCCCTTTGTCCAGTCGCCTTCTCTGTCATAAAACGGAGACGCGTCACCGTACTGAAAATACTCAATTCCTTTTACTCCGAAGCTCAAAAGCAAGTAAGAATGTGTTCTGAACATTTTGTCGCAATAGCCTCTGTTCACCAGATCATAAGCATCAATATATATAAATAAATCCTGATTGCACTCTTTTGCCAAACCTGCCGACTGTTCCAGAGCAAGACACACATATCGTTCTCTCCATTTAAATTTACTCTGATACGGATACATATCAAACGAGAGTATGCTCAAATCCGAATAATACTTTTTCCATGCGATAGTACTCTCATTGAGCCATTCTCCCGTTTCGGAATCAAACTCATTAGGCGCGTTCTGGTTCGCCGTTGAAAATACCGTATTAACGCATATATTCCAACCGTATCTGTCAAATCTTTCTTTCGCATTATTTGATACAACGCTGTAAAATTCGTTCTGCTCCTCCGTATACGGTTCATCAATTACATACAAGCCCCACATTGCGGGATTTTCAATCAGATCGTCTTCGCACGGAATTGTTACCTGCTTCGTATCGGAATCTGTATTCGGATAAAGAAACAGCTCTATACCAAATCTTGCACACCATGTTGCAACATTACGAACATCTTCATCACTTTTATAAGCATTTTGCTGTATGTGCAGCAAATTAAAGTTACAGTCCACAAAATCTCTTATCTGCCATGTTTTGTCAAACGATGCGCAGGAAAAGTTTGAGCCCATTATATAAAACTCCGGCTCTTTCCATATATTTTCGCTTATTCCCTGTATTTTTTTCGACGGCTCCGAATATTTATCCTCAATATCATCATAACCCAGATAATTGTTTATGAAATCATATGCGGCTCTCATATCGGAATAATAATTCTGCCCGCCGAGAACTATATTTTTTCCGTCAACAGCAACCGCGTAATCCATTTTTCCGGTAAATGCGGCTATTTTGTCATCAAGTGAAGTTTTTCTCTTTGAGCTTGCAAATATTATTTCGTGATCCGCTTCGGGCTGTATATCAGATATGACACCAGGCTTTTTCCCTGTCAGATGCTCTATAACATCTCTTAAAAGATTTACCTCCGTCATTTGCCAATCCTTATATGTACTCGGATAAACAATCGTATATTCGGACAGTGACGTCACCGAAATATTATCGGGTGTTGCGGTAGGCTTGGAAAAGCCACTATCGACATTACAATTACAGCCGACAGTATGCAACATATAAGCTTCTTCATAAAACGTATTACTCTGATCTGCAAATTTATTGAGCAGATCCCTTTCATCTTTTTATTAATTGTTTCACTGCAAAACAACGCTGCAGCATATTGAAACTTATATATACTACAGCGTATAAAAAATTACTATTGATTTGCCGGTATATTATTCATCCGCTTCAGCGGAATCTTCTTCAGGTTCTATAACAGCTGCATCAACAACGTTTCTGCGAACACTGTCAATACCGTTTTTGCAGCCTGCTTTAGCAACATAGCCTTCACTTGCAGCTATCGGTTCACCGTTTCTTGCCTTAAGACGGAAGCGGTATTCGCCTTTTTTGTCTGTGTACATTTCAAATTTGGGATGCTTTTCTTCCTGATAACCCTCAACCGTCTGATCCTCAAAATTTGCAACCTCAGCATTTTTAATAACGCTTTCTATACTGTTTTTACAGCTTGCAAGTGTATTGAAAAC
>CAJLXE010000271.1 GCA_905210525.1 uncultured Clostridia bacterium
TGTAAGGGATGCGTCGGAATTAACACAATTCAAAAAGGCGCAGTTGGTGAATGCGATTATTGCGGTTCTTCTATTAAAGGTGAATAACAGAATAAACGCATATAGCATTTCAAAATCCGAAATGTTCCGAACCGTAGAGACTTATCTGTTTTTTGATATTCTCCCATTACATATCTGATGTGTTCCCTGTCAGACAAGGCAGGTGAAAAATAAAAAATGTGTTGAATTGCCGCCTGTTTTTGGCGATTCAACACATTTTTATATTCTTTTTAATTATCGGTTGGCAAAAGTGAAGTCATTTTATTTTTGTCAATCATCAAAACTGTATCTTAGCATAAAAAATACGGCAGAACCCGCATCCTGCCGTATTTACTGTCAATAATTTTCTTTTCTCACTTCAAAAAAGCTTTGCGGATGCGCGCATACCGGACATACCTGAGGCGCCTTCTTGCCTACTACAAGATGACCGCAATTACGGCATTCCCACATAACTTCTTCAGACTTCTCAAAAACCTGTTGCATTTCAATATTGTTAAGAAGAGCAAGATATCTTTTTTCGTGAGACTTCTCAATTTCTCCTACTGCACGGAATTTTGCCGCAAGTTCCGCGAATCCTTCTTCCTCGGCTTCTCTTGCGAATGTATCGTACATATCCGTCCACTCATAATTTTCACCGTCTGCCGCAGCTTTCAGATTTTCAGCCGTTTTGCCTAAACCGTTTAATGCCTTAAACCACATTTTTGCGTGTTCTTTTTCATTTTCCGCCGTTGCAAGAAATATCGCCGCTATCTGCTCATAGCCTTCTTTTTTTGCAACAGATGCAAAATAAGTATATTTATTTCTTGCCTGCGATTCACCTGCAAATGCAGTTTGCAGATTCTTTTCTGTCTTTGTGCCTTTCAAATCCATTTATTAACCCTCACTTTTCAATATTGATTTTATTAACCGTGAGCAATTACTTGCATACTTTATAAACGTCAAATCAAGTCTCTTATCTGTTCTCAAATCAACAAATTTATTCCATTATATGCTTTCAGTCTGTAAATTATTTTCCGAAATATCTTTCCAAAAGCCCCTTGAACGCCTTGCCATGTCTCGCCTCATCTCTTGCCATTTCATGCACTGTGTCATGAATAGCGTCAAGATTAGCCGCCTTTGCACGTTTTGCAAGATCGGTTTTGCCTGCGGTAGCTCCGTTTTCCGCCTCTACGCGCATTTGAAGATTTTTCTTTGTGCTGTCCGTTACCACTTCGCCAAGCAACTCCGCAAACTTTGCCGCGTGTTCAGCTTCTTCGTAAGCCGCCTTTTCCCAGTACATACCGATTTCCGGATATCCTTCGCGGTAAGCAACGCGAGCCATAGCCAGATACATTCCGACTTCCGTACATTCTCCGTTAAAATTCATACGCAAATCCACAACTATATCCTCCGGAACGCCGTTTGCTACTCCTACCGTATGCTCAGCCGCCCATGACATATCTCCTGCCTGTTCAACAAACTTTGAAGCCGGTGCTTTGCACTGAGGACATTTTTCCGGTGCGCTTTCTCCCTCATAAACATAACCGCATACACTGCAAACAAATTTTTTCATAATAAAATCCTCCTCTGTTAACTATGACTCTCGTCTGTATATTTTTTTGAACACTCACTGCAAATGCCGCTTATGTTCATAGTAAACTTATTTATTCTGAATCCTTCCGGAAGCTCAAATTTTGGAATACATCCTTTACAATCAATTATTTTTCCGCATTTTTCGCATATAAAGTGCGGATGAAACACGACATTCGGTTCGTAATGTGCTTCGGATGAATGCATATCAACCTGCGTTATAATGCCCTTTTCCGCAAATAGCTGAAGAGTATTATAAAGAGTCGCCTTTGAAATGCCTGTATACGATTGTTCTTTCAGCATATCGTATATGCGGTCCGCTGTGGGGTGCTCTTTTGTGGAACGTAAAACCTCCAATATGCTTAAGCGCTGATATGAAGGTCTTATTCCGGCATTACTGAGAATCTCTATAAGCTCTGCCATATGTTTCTC
>CAJLXE010000272.1 GCA_905210525.1 uncultured Clostridia bacterium
AATAGAAAAAATGTTATCTGAAAACGAAATTGATTTTGCGGTGACGGATACGCTGAATAACATATCGGGAAGAGTTGTAAGCCGTCTTTGCAGCGAAGAAATGAAGGTTGTTTGTTCGGATAAGTTTTTTTCGGGAGAAAGCATTTCGGTAGAAAAACTTGCGGAACAGCCGCTGTTGTTGCGTGAAAAGGGAAGCGGTTGCCGTGACTGTATAGAAGCGGCTCTGAAAGCTCACGACTGTAAAATAACACCTATGGTAGAAAGCACGAGTACGCTTAGCCTTGTTAATCTTGCAAAAAAAGGCTTGGGAATGACAGTATTGCCGGAAACTCTTTTGAGGCATATAAAAGAAAACAGCAGTATGCACGTTGTTTCGGTGCAGGACTGCTGTTTTGAGAGACATCATTATATTACGTACATTGCAAATAAATATATGTCTGCCGCAATAAAACAGTGTATTGAAGAAATAAAAAATTTCTTTGGTTCGGATGCGTGTATATTAAATTAACCTTTGACTGTATTTCCGTCCAGCGTGATTTTGTGTATTACTCCTTTTGCCGTTGAGTGTCCGTCACCGTTTATATCGTTGAATTCTATTTCGCGGATAATGTTATCGGCAGATGATATTTTTTTGCCGTTTACGGTTATATTTTTAAGTTCGAGAACTCCGACTTCGCTTGACAGATATGGGTCAAATACTTCGTAGTCTTCAAATCTTACAGATTTCGGACCGCAGCATACGAGGTATGAATACGGGAATCTTTCTTTGTAAAGCGTGATATCTATGTTTTCGAGACTCATAAAGCCTATATTGGAGCCGAGCTCGAATGCCGCAAAGCTTCCCTTGACAGGGTGCGAATTTACATATTCGTCGCACGTATCAATAGGCGCTTTGAGGTCTACTTTTATGTTCTCAAAGAACAGATTGTTTGCACTTCCGACTTCTCCGCGTTCGGGGGATTGTCCGATGTTGTATCCCGGCGTCTGGTAGTAGAGCTTGAACGTCATTATTCCACGGACGTTTTTGATTATTGCATTTGTGAGGGCGCAGTCAACATCGCTTCCGTCGTCATAGTAATATCGTCCGGGCTCTATTCTGAGGGCTTTATAACCGCCTGATTCGTAAAGCTCGAGATCTTCGCATACTACTGTATCCATCGGTCCGAAATTTACGGAAGAATTTTGCCAGTCGTAAACATTCAGAGCTACGAGATCGTCTCCGACCTCGCCTTTTATATCGCGGCATATAATATTTTCGGAATTGCCGTTTATGTGCAGACCGTCGGCATAGCAGCTGTCAAAACAAATGTGTTCGAATACAGCGTTTTTAATGTCTCCGGCCTGAACCGCAAATCCTGCAGTGTGCGCAAAAGTCATGTTTGTAAGTGTAAGATTTTCCATATTATTGAAGAAAAACAGAGTCGATACGCCGAAAAAGCTTCTTTCATCATCATATTTTCCGCTTTTTCCGTATCCTTCGCGCGTTGTTCTCGATTCTTCCCATCTGCCGCCGTTTATTGATATGTTGGAATCCTTTTTCACTCCGGATATGGGCGCGTGTGTGCCGTCGGCAGTACTGCTGTTTCTGAGCATGAGTACAAGGCAGTCGGGCGTTTGCTTTATTGTTGCGCCTGTGGCTTCTATTCGTCTGTTTGACGGTATTACAATTTGTTTATCCATATAATAAGGCTTTTCACGAGCCGGAATCACTACAATCTCATGTTCGTTTACGGCAGCCTGAAGCGCGTCGCTCCATAACTCGTTATCGCCGTCATATCTTACAAGTGAAGCATATTCTGTTATGACTGTTTTGTCGCTCAGCTGGGAATAAAGCTCTTCATTGTGTGCTTTTGCGAGTTCTGTCTTTTCATATATTTCGCGTTTGATGTCAAGACTTGTTTTTTGTTTCATTTTTGTGGATACTTCCTTTCTTGCGGAATATAAATACTCCGGTTGGCGTTGCTTTTGCATTTGAATTGCTTAATCCATCTTATTATACAGGATTTTATGATAAATTTCCATATATTTTTTTTATT
>CAJLXE010000273.1 GCA_905210525.1 uncultured Clostridia bacterium
GTCTATCAAAGCTTCGGTATGACTTGCCATATAACTTGTTCTGAGCAAGCATTCCGTTGCGGGAGTTGCCGGCGGCAATACCGGATTTACATAAACACCGGCATCATAAATTTCTTTTGCTTTTTCGAGCGTGTTGAATGTATCATATGTATATATAGGTATGATAGGAGTTTCCGACATTCTTATGCTTATGTTTTTCTCAGTAAAACGTTTACGCGCATATGCCGAAATATGCGAAAGCTTTGAAACTATCTCCGGATGCTTTTCAAGATAACGCAGTGCGGCAAGCGCAACGGCGCAGCTTGCGGGAGTTATTGACGCCGAGAAAATAAACGGACGTGATTTATGTCTTACATATTCCGCAACTTCCTTGCTTGTCGCCATATAACCGCCGAGACTCGCCAAAGATTTACTGAATGTACCCATATAGATATCCACGTCATTTTCAAGGCCGAAATAACTTGCCGTTCCTCTTCCGCCCTCACCTATTACGCCGAGTGCGTGTGCATCGTCAACCATTACTCTTGCACCGTACTTCTTTGCAAGCCTTACGATTTCGGGAAGATTTGCAATGTCTCCGCCCATACTGAAAACGCCGTCAGTAACTATGAGACAACCGCTCTTTTCTGGCACTTTCATGAGCATCTGTTCAAGCTCTTCCATGTCGTTATGCTTATAACGCAGCATTTTTCCGTAACTGAGTTTACAACCGTCATATATGCTGGCATGATTTTCTTTATCACATATAACGTAATCTCCAAGTCCCACAATCGCACTTATAATTCCGAGGTTAGACTGAAAACCCGTTGAAAATGTAACTATTCCATCCTTACGCAGAAATTTTGAAAGTTCCGCTTCAAGTTCAAGATGCATTTCCAATGTACCGTTGAGAAATCTTGAGCCTGAGCATCCCGATCCGTATTGTTCAAACGCCTTTATGCCCGCCTCGATTATTTCGGGATTTGTTGTGAGTCCGAGATAATTGTTTGAGCCGAGCATTATGCGTCTTTTACCCTCCATCACAACTTCTGTATCCTGTCTTGACTCAAGCGCATGAAAATAAGGATATATCCCGCGCGCTTTAACTTCGTCAACCTGCGACGGTTTGAAGCATTTTTCAAAAATATCCATCATTTTTCTCCTTTTATGTTAATTTTGCTGTTTATCTGTACGAAAAGTTCGCTTAGAACTTTTTCCGCAATTTCCAATTCCTGTTCAGTGTATTTTTCTTTCAATGTATCTATCGCTTGTTCGATAGGCTTTACGTCTTCTTTGTAATATCCCGAAAACTTCTCACTTGTTTTTAAGTGAATTTCACGCCGATCAGATGAATTTACCGTTTTTTCCAAATAGCCCTTTGCCACAAGACAATTTACTTTATACGTTGCATTCGGCTGAGATATGCCTATATATTCAGCAAATTCAGTAACGGTAGGTTCACCCATTATATTTATAATATCTGCCGAAAATGCCTCTGTTGCGCTTAAACTGCCTGCTTTTTCTTTAATTCCGCAGAACATATCCTTATAACCCAACAGTTTTATACATCGATATATACCTATTATATTTTCTGTTATACTCAATTCATTCACCGTTTGAACATAAAAATTTTTATATAAAATTTTTTATGTATTTATTATACAACCATGTCCGATATTTGTCAACCCATTTTTTTACAAACAAAAACAGCATATTGTTTCATACGCCGTTTTTGAAATTTGCAGATTCAATTTGTATTTATAATGATTGTACAAGAGCGGATACAAAATCGCCTATTTCGTTTAATTGATTTTCTTTCAACGCAGATTTCAGCGAAACACATGACGTCATTGACAATATCGAAAAATATCTTGCCGAAAAATTAGGTTGCAGTGCAGTTATCCACATGGACCCCATCGCCACCGGGGATCACGAATCCGAAGATTTGAAGAAAAGCCTGACAGAGTTCGCACATGCCGCCCTGTCCCCTGAAATATCCTTGCACGATTTCCGGTTGGTTA
>CAJLXE010000274.1 GCA_905210525.1 uncultured Clostridia bacterium
CATATCTTGGTTGGAATTTCTTCTTTTTTGGTTCACATCATTTTATCACATACATATAATCAACATCATATTTCCGATTTATCTTGACAAAAAAGCTATGTTTGCTTATAATAGATTTGTTTACATAAATCAACATATGCACAAAACATTTTCAACACAAACGGAGGAAACTTATGGAATCAAGAATTTTAACCGTAAACGGCACCGGAAAAGTGAGTATAAAGCCGGATTATACAATAATATCCGTATCGCTTGACACAAAAGATAAAGCATATGAAAAAGCAGTGGAAAAGGCATCTATTCAGATCGAACTGCTCAGAACCTCATTAATCAATATAGGTTTTCAAAAAAATGATCTGAAAACCACTTCATTCAATGTACAAGCACGTTATGAAAGCGAACGCGACAACAAAGGCAATTACAAGAGCGTATTTGCAGGATTTGAATGTATTCATCAGCTGAAATTAGCATTTGACTTCGATATGCAAAAGCTTTCCTGTGTTTTGGATGCCCTGTCGAAATCGTTAACCGAACCGCGCTTAGACGTAAATTTCACAGTTAAAGACAAAAGCTCCGTAAATGAAGAAGTTTTACGCAATGCGGTAGCAAATGCAGTATGTCAGGCCGAAATACTCGCATCGGCATCAGGTGTAAAGCTCGGCGGTATAATATCAATCAATTATAACCGCAGTGAATTAAATATGCTTTCAGATGCAAGATTTGCAATAGCGGATAATTGCCGTGCCGCGGCGCCTATGGCTATGGAAAAAAGCATAGATATAGAGCCCGAAGACATAGACGTTTCGGATACTGTCAGCATAACATGGCAAATACTATAAACTCAGATGACAATACAGCAATACAACAGTTGCTTTTAATGAAAGGACTATACAACACATGATCAAAAAAATATGCAACGGAGATACCGAAATATTTCCGTACATTGCAAGGGTTCCGCACAATATGAAGGAAAATCTGCCTATCATAATTCAGCTGCACGGTGCGGGCGAACGCGGTGGCGGCAGTAACGAGAGCATAAATCTTGTTGAAGTACACGGCTTTGCCGAGTTGCTTAATGATGACGCAGAAGCAGACTGCATCCTGATACAACCGCAGTGCCGCAACGGCAGCTTCTGGGTTGCACACATACAAGAGCTTAAGCTTTTTATTGAAGAAATGATTCAGACATATCATGCAGACAAAAACAGAGTTTATCTTACAGGCGTAAGCATGGGCGGATACGGCACGTGGTTTACCGCACTGGCATTTCCCGATATGTTTGCCGCAATAGCACCTGTATGCGGAGGCGGAATGCCATGGTTGGCAGACGTACTCAAAATGCCTGTTTGGGCATTCCACGGAGATATGGATACTGCAGTACTGCCGTCAAACAGCATCGATATGATAGATGCATTAAGAAGATGCGGCAGAAATGAAGATGTAAAATTGACAATACTTAAAAATGTCGGTCATAATGCATGGGACTACACATATGACAAGGAGCTTCTGAACTGGCTTCTGGCGCAAAAAAAGAATTGACATCAACAAACGTAATACGTTTCCATATATTCAGATTTATTACATTTTCGATTACGAAAAACTTCCGGATACACTTATGTATCCGGAAGTCGATTTTTATATTGACCATTAATCAAGCAAATTTTCTGCCGACACACAATAATATCGGCATACCGCCAAAAGCGTTATTAATCTTAAAATACGGATTCAGAAAATTCATCATTCCGAAGTTTTCTCTCTCACCTGCGGAATTGTTCCCTGATTGAATATAAACAATTTAACTCTCATAAAATCAGTGGAATTTACAGCACCGTTCCCGTTTATATCAGCGGCTTCAAAATACACGCCTTCAAGCAGTTTCTGATTGAATATATGCATTTTTATCATCATAAAATCCGTTGAATTAATCCTTCCGTCTCCGCTGCAGTCACCTATTATAAGCACAGTTTTTTCCAGAACAACGTTACCGTCTTT
>CAJLXE010000275.1 GCA_905210525.1 uncultured Clostridia bacterium
ACGATGACGAAGTGAAATCCATGATTGATTGGTACAGGAATATTTCCGAGTGAAATTGAATACAATAACAATACTTATTTTGAAAAATTCAATTATCAAAGTCGGAGCAATATCCGTTTTTCAGCAATAAACGATTATTGAATGTAAAATGAAGCTGTTTTCAATAATTTGTCACAAATATTCAGTATTTATTGCTTGACTTTTTTGACTTTTGGGGTATACTATTATCCTGAGGTATATTTGTGTTTCAAAACAAGAAAAATATAGCAGAAAGAATAAAAGGTGTAAAGTCCGTGAGCAAAACAAAATTTATTGTTATACTTATATTATCAATAATAGGGGCGGCACTGATAGGCGGCGGTATCTGGGTTGCACGTTTTGTGCGCCGGGTGGAAAATCCGTGGCCGTCTCAGGCACCTAAAACTTTTGACGTTAAAACTCAGGATCCCAATGTTACGAATGATCCGAATGTCACACCGGGTCCTACGCCTACACCCAAGGGCGACGGTGAAGACATAGTATGGGGTAAAGATGTTATAAATATACTGTTTATAGGTTATGATAAAGATTCATCGAGAGAAGATACGTGGTCTGTGTTCAGAACGGATACGCTTATTCTTCTTACCGTGTATTATAATGAAAACAGAGTAGTAATGACATCCATTCCGCGTGACTCATATGTGCCTATTGCCGATACGTTTTCCTATAAGGATAAAATAAATTCTGTTCCGTATCATGCTCAGAGGCAGAAAATAGATGTGTACGGAGCTATATGTTCGACTGTATGCAGACTTTTCGGAGGCGTTCCTGTTGATTATTATATGGCAATAGATATGGATTTGTTTTCCGAGGTTATCGATCTGATAGGCGGAGTCGAGTATGATGTCGACGTTGATGTTATATATGACGGAAAGGTTCACATAGCAAAGGGCAAACAGGTTCTCAGCGGAGCAAAGGCACTTGAGTATGTACGTTTCAGAGATACAAGACTCGGAGATATTGACAGAGTAAATCGTCAAAGACGCTTTTTGACAGCGACATTCTCTCAGCTCAAGTCGCTTGATAATATTACAAAGCTTCCGGAAATTTACAAGGCTGTTATGAATAAACTGAATACAAACCTGACATATGAACAGGTTGCCAATTTGCTTTCATTTGCGGCAGGAAAGCTTCAGCCGGATGCGATATCAGGAACGACATTCCCCGGGAAATTCCTGACCAAAAACGGAATTTCATATTGGGGAATCAAGCAGAACGAACGTGTGCATTATATATATGATATGTTCGGCATAACGGTACTTCCCGATCCACAGGATTAATACTGTATGGAAAACATAAGCTTATCCGAAAATGAAAAGATAGACGACCTTCAATTCAAGGGACTGAAAATCATACAGAACCCGGGGCATTTTTGCTTTGGACTTGACGCGGTGCTTCTGGCGAGGTTTTCGTCCCCGAAGGATAATGATAAAATTATAGATCTCGGTACCGGAACGGGAATTATTCCCATAATGGTATCGGGACTTTGTAAATCAGAGTACACGGTTGGAATCGATATACAGGAATGTATGTGCGAAATGGCGGAAAAAAGCGTAAAAATGAACAAACTGCAAGATCGGATACAGATATTGCAGGCGGACCTTTGCCGTATTGACGAGTTTTTTAAGCCGAAAAGTTTTTCTCTTGTAATATCGAATCCACCTTACATAAAATCCGGCAGCGGAATCGTGAACGAGTATTCGCAAAAAGCGATATCGCGGCATGAGGTGATGTGCAGGCTGGATGACGTTATGCGTGCAGCCGGATATCTGCTTAAAGAGAACGGTCGTTTTTCGGTTGTTAATAAACCGGAAAGAACCGCGGAATGTTTTGATCTGATGAGAAAGTACGGTATAGAACCCAAAAAAGTTCAGCTTGTATATCCGAAAGCGGACAAGCCTCCGAGCGCTGTACTGATAGAAGGTGTAAAAGGGGCAAAAGAGGGGTT
>CAJLXE010000276.1 GCA_905210525.1 uncultured Clostridia bacterium
GTTCGGGTTCATCGTATTTCAATGTTTCAAAGTTGCTGTATATTATATTTGCAAGATTTTCCGCATTTGACATATCTTTATTGAACAGAAGCACGGCTATGCAATCTTCTTCGTAACGCGCCACAAAGTCATTGCTTTTTATCTGTTCGGCTATCATATCGTGTATTCGTTTTACCAGTATATGTTCGGTCGAATAGCTGTATTTTATTCTGTACTGATAAAGGTTATCTATGTAAACCATCATGAGACCCATATTAAAATTCGGCTCACGAGTCTTTTTCAGACCGTTTTTAAGCATTTCTTCAAAGTAATATCTGTTCGGTATCTGCGTAACATAATCCGTTCTGAGCATTTCTTCTTCTTTTTTGTGATCGCCCACAAAAAGCATATCGCTGTATTTTTGCAGTTCGTCTATAACAGCATTTTTTATCCGGAGTTTTTCGCTGAGTTCCCTGTTTCTCTGATCTATTATCAAAACATCGTTTTTGACAAGACACACAATACAAGCCGGTATTACCAGCATCAGCAGCGACAGACAAAGATTATGTACCGAAACAGTATCCGTTGCCGAATAAGAAAGCATCGTGTATATCAGTGATATAATATACGAAAGCAACACAAAATATATAGGAAAAAGCAATGCACATCTCAAAAGCATAAACAACGTAAGCGGAATAAATGCGTCCTGAGAAATAAATACCGACATTCCTATGACAAACATTTCATCGAAAAACTCAAAAATAAAATTAAACGGTGATGTAAAAGGCTGTCTGAGCATATACGGTTTCAAAATAAGGAAAAGAATATAAAATGAAGATATATAAAACCCTACATTCACAAATATATTATTTTTTATGTAAAGAAACATAAATGATAATATCATTACTATATTCAATATTCTTACACTGAATTCTCTTTTTGTCATATCTTATTCCTTTCGGCAATCTGCTTATTGATAAGTGTATTTCTTTCCCAGAAAACATTATCCTCATATCCCTGTATTCTTGTGTCCGTGTCAGCCTGTTCAATACGTTTTTCTGCCAATGCGCAGTACATTTTTTCGCGCTCCGTTCCCAGATACCGTCTCGAAAGCTTTTTTGCCGTAACAGGCACAGTCCCCGACCCCATAAAAGGATCAAATACAAAATCGTTTTCGTCGGAGCTTGCAAGTATAAGCTTTGCAACAAGCTTTTCGGGCTTTTGCGTAGGATGAGACGTGTTTTCGGGCATAGACCAAAAAGGTACTGAAATATCATCCCAAAAATTTGACGCATATGTGTCTCTGAACTTACCGAATTCATTTTCCGTCCAGTCCTTTGGAGCACCGTTATCTTTGTACGGCGCTATAACTTTTCTGCGAAGCTTTACTCGCTCGGAGTTGAACTTATATTTGCCGCCAACAGTTGCAAACCATATATCTTCACATGAATTTTTCCAGTTTGAACGGCTTCCTCTGCCCTTTTCGCGCTGCCATGTTATCCGGTTCCGTATTGTAAAGTGTTTGCTCAGAACGTCTCCTATCACAAGACTGCTGTACCAATCACAGCATACATAAATGGAAGCTTCCGGCTTAAGCGTATGTTTTACAGCATTAATCCACGCTTCCGTATATGCTCTGTATTCGGCTTCGGTGGAGCGTCGGAACACACTTTCTCCGAACGTCTTGGTAATATTGTATGGCGGGTCCGCAATCAGGAGATCCGCAAACGAATCAGGTAAATACTTCGCCGTATCAAACAAATCGCCGCATACGGTTTTGTTGCAAAGCTGATTCGATGTTACTTTTTCGGTTAAAACGAGTGACTTTGCCGCATATATTTCCGATTCTTCGTTTGTAAGTGTAAGAGTTTTATTGCGTGATGAGGCTGCTTTTGAACTCATTTTATGTGTACTCCCGATTCAGGCATCAAGCGCCGTTCTTATGTGTTTTATGTTTTATATTATACCACAATTAAATGCTTCGCATTTAACCGTTGCGTATTTGCC
>CAJLXE010000277.1 GCA_905210525.1 uncultured Clostridia bacterium
ACCGAACTTGTACTAAGCTCCACATTCTTTATATCCCTAAGTGGAATAGTTTTCTTTGATGATGAAAAGAATCCGGAAGATTTTGAACGGTACGAGGCGACTTTCCCGGCAAAACAAAAACTCAGGTTGCCGGGACAGCTTTTTGAATGAGCGTATAAGTAAACAGCTTGGAGATCCGCTTACAGAATAATAAGCCCGGGCGGATAACGTTTTGCTTACAATACGGGTTTAAATTACATGAGAAAGGAAATGGTTATAAATATGAAATTTCCGTTGGAGGAAAATTTACCGTACACCGTACTTGCGTTAATTGTGCTTGCTGTGTTTTACGGAATTTATTTTACAAAGATGTTTATACAAAAGCGACATGGCATAAAAACCAGTCAGATTGGGAGTAGAAAAGAGAAAGCAATTCACACGGTTGAATTGCTGATGAGTATTGCAACATTCGGCATTCCTGCGGTACAGCTTTTGTCGATTGCGTTCGGTTGGAATTATATGCCTGCCGGTGCAAGATTCACGGGTTTCTGCATAGGAATGATCGGAGATATGGTCTTTCTTATTTCTGTAATCTGCATGAAAGACAGCTGGCGTGCGGGTATTCCCGAAAAAGATAAAACCGAACTTGTTACGAACGGTATTTACAGGTACAGCAGAAATCCGGCATTTTTCGGATTTGACCTTATGTATATAGGAGTGCTTCTTATGTACTTCAATCCGCTTACGGCAGTATTTTCGCTTTTTGCCATGCTTATGCTTCACTTGCAGATTTTACAGGAGGAAAAGTATCTGATATCGGTTTTTGGTGACGCGTATCGTGAATACAAAGCGAACGTGCTGCGCTATCTCGGAAGACGAAAGTAATAATGCAACGGCGTCAAAAACAGCATATCGATATTTTTTAGGCAACGTCATGCATAATATTCAAAGGAGACAGGATTTTTATCTGCGTAATCTTTATGAGAAAATTTTACCGAAGGGTATTGACTCTGACACTGTGGCAGGTATTATAATAACACCGAGCTCAAAGAAAATCAGTAAACAGGAGGTACCGCCATGCTGAAAATAGGAGAATTTTCAAAGTTGTCCAGGGTCAGCGTCAGAATGCTCCGCCACTATGACGAAATAGGTCTTTTAAAACCTGCCGAAATCGATCGTTTTACAGACTATCGGTATTATAGAGAGGATCAGCTCCCGACGGTGTGCCGCATTACGGCATTGAAGGATATGGGTTTTTCGCTTGCCGACATTGTAAAGATTCTTGAGATTTACGATGATCGGGAAAAACTGGAGCAGTATTTTTCTGCAAGACAAAAGGAACTTGAAGCCATTTCTTGTGATACGGCGCACAAACTGACGCTTCTGGACGCAGCCCGAAAAAGGCTGAGAAAGGAAGAAAACATGAATTATAACGTTACAATCAAAACTATTCCCGAACGGTATGCTGCTACCGTTCACACGACAATTCCGCACTATGAGGACGAGGGGACGGTCTGGAGTACAATGATGTCCGAGACTTGCCGCATGAAGCTTGCGGACGCGGATCCGTGTCTTTGCGCAGTTACTTTTCTTGACGGAGAATATAAGGAAAATGATGTAGAGGTTATGGCGTGGAAAACCGTGAAGGGCAATTATCCCGATACCGAACACGTAAAATTTATGACTCTGCCGGAAGTAACGGTTGCAAGCTGTACGTTCAAGGGAAGCTATGGACTGATTACCGAGGTGTATGCGGCGGTTGTCGCATGGATGGACGCAAACGGTTACAAGAGCGCAGGTCCGATGTTCAACATATATCATGTAAGCCCGCACGAGACGAGGAATCCCGATGAATTTGTAACTGAAGTCTGCTATCCGGTAAAGCTTAAATAAATTGAATTTGCGGATTGATTTGATTGCCTGTGTCTATACATAGAGATTTTTTAAGAGTGTTATGATACAATTGATGGGTGACAAAAAAGAAAATGATCTCAAAATATGATAT
>CAJLXE010000278.1 GCA_905210525.1 uncultured Clostridia bacterium
TATGAGCTCAGCTTTTTTTATTAAAAAAGTGTCACCCATCATTGACAATTCAACACACCATTTCGCGCTGTTTTGCAAATGATATTGAAAAAACACAAATATTGTGCTATAATACGTAAAGATATATCAAACATTTTTGAGTATGGCAGAAATTACATATCTATATACCTCAAAATGTTCATTAAGTCGCATTATACGGTTTGCCGTATAAAATAAAAAAAGAATGTGCAGAGTAAATGTTGTGCGTAAAGTGCCGCAGGATGGAATGTCGCCTGCGGACGAAGGCTTTGTTTCCCGCGATACAACATTGCATTCGCTGTGCATTGTCAGTGCATTTATCCATAAAGCTTCGGTGCATAATGACGATGACGGTAGTTGACTTGTGCTATTCGGAAAAGGATCATCCATGTCAAAGAAAAACAGTATTGATTATGTACGGTCTATGGTTATTTGCGCTATGCTTACAGCCTTGAGCGTACTTCTTACGCGATTTGTATCGCCGCAGCTGAGTGACGCAGTTCGTTTCAGCTTCGGAACCATACCCATAATGCTTTCGGGTATACTATGCGGTCCGCTGTACGGCTTCCTCGTTGGAATTGCCGCGGATTTCATAGGATATCTCATCAATCCTATGGGAAGCACCTTCATTATAGGTCTGACTTTCTGTTCGGGACTGTTGGGTATTATCCCCTGTGTGCTGTACAATTACGTATTCAAAGTAAAGAATACGGTCACATTGGGCGCATCATTGCTTGTGGCAGAGCTTATTGCTTCCGCACTGCTCAAGTCGGTTTGTCTTATGTACGTGTTCGGAGGCACATTTGCGGTGTGGTTTATTCCCAAACTGCTGAACGCACTTGTAATGGCAGTCGCCGAATTTGCGGTAATAGCCGTACTTCTGAGGATATTGAACAAAACCAATAAAAATCATACATAAAATTATATTATTTAAAGGAGCGTGTTGTTTATGTACAAAATTTACGGAGACTCCTGTTGTGATTTGCCCGTATCATACGCGGCAGAACGCAATATAAACCTCGTGCCGCTTTCGTACACCGTTGACGGCGTTGAATACACCGATGACGGCAAGAATGCCGATAATATTCTTTCGCTTTACGCCAAAATGCGTGACGGTAAGCTTACCAATACTTCTCAGCCATCGCCGGAGGAATTGTATAATATATTTGAAGCTTCCGCAAAAAATAACGAAGAACTCATATATATGACTCTTTCATCCGGAATAAGCGGAACATATAATTCTGCGTGCCTTATGCTCGAAAGATGCATGGAAGAATATCCCGAAGCAAAGATTTCTGTAATAGATTCATTGTGCGCATCGGGCGGATACGGATTGCTTATGCAGAGAATTGCGGATAACCGCGATAACGGAATGTCTTATGAAGAAGCTGTGGAATGGATAAAAAATAACAGACTCAACGTTATTCACTGGTTCACCGTGGAAGACCTTGCATATTTGCAGCGCGGCGGCAGAGTGTCTAAGGCAAAAGCAATAATAACCGGAGTTTTGAACATAAAACCCATAATGCACGTTGACCGCAACGGTTTTCTGGTTGCAACGGGAATATCCCGCGGAAGAAAAAATTCTCTCAAGGAGCTTGTAAAAAACGCTCTCGACGATATAGAATCATATTCCGATGAAAACTATATGCAGAGTGTTTATATAAATCACGCTGACGCTTACGATGACGCTCTTATGTGCAAAAGCCTTATGAGCGGATGCAAAAAAATCAAGCAGATAACAATAAACAGCATAGGCCCCACAATAGGATGCCATTCCGGTCCGGGAACCATAGCCATATTCTGTTTCGGAAACAACCGCGAAAAAGAGAAAAAATAAACCGTAAAACGATAAAAAGCAAGCGTTTTCACGCTTGCTTTTTATAATCCGAAAAATTCATTCGGGCTGATGTCGAAAGTTTTGCATATCATCAAAATAC
>CAJLXE010000279.1 GCA_905210525.1 uncultured Clostridia bacterium
CCTGCCGCCGAAAGCAGCAGAACTATTACCGCAGAAAGTGCAATCACTTTGTTCCGGGTAAAAAAACGTTTTATTTTTTCCTTCATACCGTTCTCCTTATCAATAAAAAAATAATTTTATAAATATTATGTAACAGAGTTCTCATTTATGGCATAAAATGTAATTACAAAATAAAAACAAGACGGAGGATATAAAATCATGAAAGCATCCGAACTGAGGCAAAAGGAAGTAATAAACATAAAAACAGGCAAACGCCTCGGCAATATAATCGACTATGATATAGATTTGCGTTCAGGGCGCATAACAGGGGTATCGGTACCGGTACAGGGCAAATTCTCAATACTGTCAAAAAATGACCAGGACATATTCGTAGCATGGGAAAAAATCAAAAAAATAGGCGATGATGTAGTACTTATAGAAACAGAAGATTAAACATCAGGAATAAAATTCATCCGTATGCAATATATTTTAATATACAATCTGCGGTGACGGAGGCAGGGAAATATTATATGAAAAAGTTTACAAAATATATTGCAAGAGCGGTAATGGCGGCGGCTGTCGCGCTGATTCTGACTCTCATAAATGCGGGAATATCTCTTCCCGTAAACATATTCACAATGTCGGCGAGCGTTCTGTTGGGAATGCCCGGAATAGTACTTTCCGTAATATTATGCAGTTACATATTCTGAACAAAAAACAGCCGTCCGTATGAATTCAATTCACACCGAACGGCTGTACATATATTCTGTTTAATTATTTTTCTATAACCGGTATCGGCACAACATCCTTAATAGGACGTCTGAGCCATTCGCCGTGCGTGAAGTCCGGTATTTCCTGAGGCATTCCGCCCTGTGCTATTGATGTTTCCGTAAGGCAGGAAATAGACATCCATGCCGCAGCATCGTAAACGTCGATAGGCATTTCTTCGCCGCTTCTTACGCACTCTATGAATCTTCTGAATTCAATAGCGTCCATGCCGCCGTGACCGAGCTGTCTGCCTTCTTCTGTCATCATTGCCCAGCAATCAGGCTTATACTCTGCAAATTCCGGTTCGCCCATATTGCGCCAACGATCTTCGCCGTCAAGACACATCGTCTTGCCCGTGTTGAAAGCTTTTGTTCCGTGAACAGTAAATGCTCTGTCATAAACGCGCGGAAGCGACGTGTCAAGTCTGAGCTGGATTGTTTCTCCGCCCGCACACTTGATTATTGTAGTAACAATGTCACCCTGCATGAATTTTTGTCCTATAAGCGCAGGATCAACCTTATCCTTACGTGAATTTACATATGCTTCAAGACCTGCTGCCTTTGAGGCCATCGAAACCAATGATACCATTCTGTTGCCGCGGTTGATTCCGAGAAGCTTTGCAATCGGTCCCAACTCGTGAGTAGGATAGTTTTCGCAGTTGCGGTGCATATAGTTTCTCAAACGGTAATGACGGTTTTCCTTACCGAAAATAATTTCTTCACGAAGGTCGTGTGCATAAGCGCCTGAGCAGTGAACTATTTCGCCGTACAGTCCGTTACGAACCATTGACGTTACCCAAAGCTCCACCTCGTCAAAACAGCAGTTTTCGAGCAACATAAAAGGAGTTTTCGTCTCTTCGTACGCACGTACCAATTCATGGCAGTCATATATTGAATAAGCGCCGCCTACTTCCATGCATACAGGCTTGCCTGCACGCATTGCTTCAACAGCAATCGGTATATGCGGTTCCCACGCCGTTGATATTACAACACCGTCAACATCGGGCATTGCAAGAATTTCACGGTAATCCGTTGTAACCTTAGGTCTTTTGCCTGTGCGTTCTTCGTTCTCTCCTGCAGCATACTCTGCTTTATCAAGATATTCATCGCAAAGAGCAACTACTTCGGCTTCTTCCATAGCAAGAAGTGTAAACTGAAGACCTCTGCCTCTGTTGCCGGTACCTATAATTCCCATTCTGAACTTTTCC
>CAJLXE010000280.1 GCA_905210525.1 uncultured Clostridia bacterium
CACAATTCAACAGCCGGATTCAAATACTGTATTGCCAAAAACGTGTTTTTTTGGTATAATAGAATTGTTTCGTAAATTCACAAGGAAGATTTTATTGAAACGTGATTCTCATTTGTTGATTTTCAAAGAAGAATTGTAAAAATAAATATATCTTTATTTTTACCGCAAGGAAAAAAGTGCAACAAATAAATTTTACGGCGGTTATTAAAGTGCAGAACGACAGTTTTATTACAATAAACAACGATGCCGAAATTCAATATACAGAGAAAAAATCTGTTTTTATAGCATCAGCTTTTACAGTGCAGTCGGAGGAAGACGCACAACAAAAAATAACCGCAGTACGATGTAAATATAACGATGCAACGCATTATTGTTACGGATACATTATAAAAGGAGGCGTTGTAAAACGCTTTTCCGATGACAATGAACCGTCGGGAACTGCCGGTATGCCGATTCTGAATGTTATAGAAAAATCCGGAATCACAAATACTCTTGTTGTGGTTACACGATATTTCGGCGGAATAAAGCTCGGAGCGGGCGGACTTGTAAGGGCGTATTCGGCATCGGCGGCACAAGCGCTTGCATCGGCGGGACGTGCTTTATATGTTCGGGGCAACCGAGGAATTATAGAGGTTGACTATGACGATTTCGGTGCGGTTGAGCGTATGCTTTTACAGTCGGGCTGTATAATAAAAGGAAAAGATTTTTCAAACGGAGTAGCAATTTCCGTTGAAACGTGCGGTGATTGGGATAAACTGTCGGAGAACGTATCGGATATGTGCCGGGGAGGCGCGATATGCGAGTTTTCCGGATATGTATATATAAAACAATAAAATTTATAAGAATGAATAGGATGAATCGGGGTTAAGGTAAATGCAATTAAGCGAATTTGATTATTTTCTTCCTGAAGAATTGATAGCGCAAACCCCCTTGGAAATAAGGGATGAAGCACGTTTGCTTGTATATAACAAAAAAAATGATACAATAACTCATACTAAATTCAAAAATATAGTTGACTATATAATGCCGGAGGATTGTCTTGTGCTTAACAATACACGTGTTTTACCGGCAAGACTTATAGGAAACAAAAAAGGCAGCGGCGGCAGAGTTGAATTTGTACTTCTTAAAAATAAAGGAAACGATGAGTGGGAAGTGCTTGTAAATCCTGGACGCAGAATACAGCCCGGACACATTATAGAATTCGGAGACGGACTTATTGAGGCTGAAGTTCTTGAGCATTGCGCAGGCGGAAACCGTATAGTTAAATTCAGATATGACGGAATATGGCAGGAAGTGCTTGATAAGGTGGGAACAATGCCGTTGCCTCCGTATATTCATGCCGAGCTTAAAGACAAAGAACGCTATCAGACGGTATATTCAAAAATAGAAGGCTCGGCGGCTGCGCCTACGGCAGGATTGAATTTTACAAACGAACTGCTTGACGTAATCAAAGCCAAAGGAACTGCCGTTGTTTACACCACGCTTCATATAGGCTTGGGAACATTCCGCCCGGTAAAGACGGAAACTATCGAACAACATGAAATGCACAGCGAGTATTATCATATGGACAGTGCCTCTGCGGATATAATAAATGAAAGAAGACGTGCCGGGGGCAGAATAATATCGGTAGGAACAACGTCATGCAGAGTGCTTGAAACTGTAACCGATGACAGCGGAATTGTACATCCGGGTGAAGGCAATACACAGATATTCATTTATCCGGGGTATAAATTCAAAGCGGTGGACGCGCTTGTTACTAATTTTCACTTGCCGAAATCGACGCTTCTTATGCTTGTCAGCGCGTTTGCGGGCAGAGAAAATGTTCTGAAGTTTTACAATGAAGCCATAAAGGAAAAATACAGATTCTTCAGCTTCGGTGATTCTTCATTTATTATATAATAAATACATCTTTGTTTTTGCTGTAAGGCAAAAACA
>CAJLXE010000281.1 GCA_905210525.1 uncultured Clostridia bacterium
ATTTTATAATTCTTGCGGCAGGAATTGCGTTCGGATACATTCTGGCAATGAAAAACGGACCGTTTTTGGGAACCGTCGTTTTATGCGTGGGAATGTTTTTGACAATATTCGTACTTGGAAATTTTGTATTGCCGTGTTTTTATTATTACAGGTATCTTATGGATATTTTTACCGGCAAATACAGCAAAAGAACGGGAATTATTGCCAAAGTGGGCGATAAACCCGTATATAAAGACAATAAAAATTACTATTATGAAATAGATGTGGATTTGGGCAATGGAATGTGCGGACTGTTTTTGTATGATGCAAATCTCGGTAAACCGAATTTGCATGAAGGCGAGCAGAAAACATTGATTTGCTATGAAAATTTTATAATTGAGCTGTAAATCAGCGCTGTTTCCATATGGTAAAAACATAAAATATTTTTGGCGGAGCGATAATAACTACTGAAATGGAAGAATTAAAGGTAAAAGTATCCGAGGTTGAAAAGAACAGCATTGCGGAAGAACTCGGAGCAGAGCCGGGCGATATTCTTATAGGCATAAACGGCAGAAAAGTACTTGATTTGCTTGATTACATGGATCTTATGCTGAGCGATAAGCTTGAAGTTGAGCTCGAAGATAAAAACGGCGAACGCAAGATACTCGACATAGAAAAAGACGTATGCGAAGATATAGGACTTGCTTTTGAACCGAATCTCATGTCGAGACCTAAGGCTTGCAAAAATAAATGTGCATTTTGTTTCATAGATCAGGATGCACCCAATATGCGCAAAACGATATATTTTAAAGATGACGATTGGCGGCTTTCGTATCTGTACGGCAATTATGTTACATTCACAAATGTTTCGGAGGAAGAACTTGAACGTATATGCTCAAGACATTACAGTCCGATGTTTTTGTCGGTACATTCAATGCGACCCGAACTCAGGGTCAAGCTTATGAAAAATCCGAATGCTGCTAAGATTATAGAGTTGTTTGACAAATTCAAGCAAAATGATATAATGCTTAACTGCCAGCTTGTGCTTTGCCCGGGAATAAACGACGGTGACGAGCTTGAATATTCTATATCAAAGCTTTATGAATATATAGATATCGTGGATTCTGTTGCGGCGGTACCGGTAGGTCTTACCAAATTCAGAGAAGGCTTATTTCCGTTGCGTGAATACACAAAAGACGAAGCGATGCAGGTGTTGATTACAATACATAAATGGCAGGATAAGGCGCTTAAGGAACACGGCAGACGCTTTATATTTGCTTCGGATGAATTTTATATAAAAGCGGAGCATGAGGTGCCTACTTTTGACGCGCTTGAAGATTTTGCTCAGATAGAAAACGGAGTCGGACTTGTAACGCAGTTTGCCGATGAATTTGCTCGTGCTTTGGAAAAACACGGTAAACGAAAAAGTCCGTATAAAAGAATAGTGATAGCAACAGGCGTTTCAGCACATAAATTCATGTCCGAAATAGCTGCAACGGCATCTGAGGCTTTAGGCGTTCAGATAGATGTGTTGCGTGTTGAAAACAAATTTTTCGGAAAGAGCATTACCGTGGCAGGGTTGCTTACAGGCGGAGATATTGCCGATGCACTTATGGAATGCGGTGATTGCGATATTGTATTTTTGCCGCAAGTTATGTTCAGAAGCGGAACAAAAACGTTTCTGGATGATATGACGCTTGAACAGGTTATGGAAAAAACCGGCAAAAAAATACAGATTGTACCCGTAGACGGAGAGTGTTTTGTAAAAGCCGTATGCGGTATTGAACGATAATAATATTAATGATTGCGGAAAAGAGGAATATACATTGAAACCGATAGTTGCAATAGTTGGTCGGCCTAACGTTGGCAAATCGACATTATTTAATCAGATAATAAACAAAAGACTTTCCATAGTTCACGATTCTCCCGGTGTAACAAGAGACAGAATCTA
>CAJLXE010000282.1 GCA_905210525.1 uncultured Clostridia bacterium
TTGTTCCTTCATATCAATAACCACAGCTCCCGCCCGGCGAAAGCTTCCTTTCTTTAGAAACTTTATATAATAAATACAACGGTTAAATACGGAGCATTTAATTACAGTACAGTAATTTTATATATAAAAAAACGTCTCAAAAATAATTTTTGAGACGAGATGCAATATTCCCGCGGTACCACTCAAATTGCGTTCATTAAGCATGAACGCCTCTTTCGGCTCTGACAAGCCATAGACTTTTACGCAGTCATACGGAAAGCCCTACATCTCGAACTTTCGGCTCAGAAGCCATAGACATTATAATAATCCGCTGTCGGCTTTCACCCGCCGCCGACTCTCTTTAAGCCTCTTATTATCATCCTCTTCGTCATCGCCGTTTATATATTGGGATTATATCATATATTTTACGAAAAATCAAGTATTTTTCCCGACCGTATATTGCAAGTCAGAACCGCAATGCAAAATCAGCCCCAAACCTTACAGCCCGAGACTGATTTTGTCAATGCGTGTTATGCTACCTTGTTTGATTCTTCCAGCATCCACTCAACAAATACTCCGTAACCCTTTTTCGGATTATTTATCATTACGTGTGTTACGGCTCCTACAATGCATCCGTCCTGTATTATAGGACTTCCGCTCATTCCCTGCACAATTCCGCCCGTCATATTCAAAAGGCGCTCATCCGTTACTTCTATAACGAGACCTTTACTTGCCTGTGAATTCTGGCTGTTTATTTTGCTTATTTTAATGTCAAAATATTGAGGTCCCGAGTCGTCTACCGTGCATAATATTTTTGCATTGCCTATCTGAACTTTATCTCTGCCTGCTACCGGCATAAGCGTCATAGAGGATAATATATCCGTATTTTCCACTTTACCGTAAATACCGAATTCATTGTTCGACACAACGCTGCCTACAGGATTTCTCAAACTGAAATTTCCCTGCAGTTCTCCGGGAGCACCTTGTTTGCCTTTTACAACCTTCGTTATTACGGCATTCATTATACTGCCTTCTTTTGCCGGCATTATAACCCCCGTACCTGCGTCCGTTATTGCATGACCGAGCGAACCGTAAGCGTTATTTGTCGGATCCACATAAGTCAATGTTCCTATTCCGGAAGTACTGTCCTTTACAAGCAAACCGAGTTTATACTCTCCGCTGTCCGAATCAAACGCCGGTGTTATATTCGCTGTATGCATATCATTGCCTCGTCTGTATTTTATTTCGGCATTGTTTGAAGCATTATTTTTCGCAAGTTCCGCAATATGCGATGCGCTTTGTATCTTTTCGCCGTTAAACTCAAGTAAAACATCTCCCGGACGCATTCCGGCATTTGCTGCCGGATAAAAACGTACACTGTTATTTTTTACTTCGGTAACTTTTGTTATGATCAGCCCGTCTGTCAACATAACTATACCCAAGCTTGAGCCGGCAACAAGAACCTTCTTCGTATCTGACGTATCAACCGTTATCTTTTTTGTCGATGCAATACCATGATTCTTAAGACTGTTGTTATTCGTCGCAACGCATATATCAGATATATTCATTTTCAATTCCGAAGCCGCCGCAATATTGTTTTGCCCTGTAGGAATCAGTATATCAGACAATGTTGCATCCGATACTTTTTCATCGATTCCGCACACTGCGGCAGAACAATACATAGGCTCGTCAATATTCGGAGTTGTCGGTACAAGGGACACCGATAACACTGCCGCAAGCAGCATAAGCAACCCTTTTTTTAATCTGTTCTTTGCCAATTCATATCCGTGATTTTATTCCAAATCTATCCTTTCTCCGAAAACTATCGGTGTATTTTGATGAAAATAAAAATCATCAACACCGATATTATTGACCGACGACATCTGAATTATTATGCCGCCGTATTTATGCCGCACATATAAAAATCACGTACAAATCGGCTG
>CAJLXE010000283.1 GCA_905210525.1 uncultured Clostridia bacterium
TATGAATATGATAATACCGACGCTTGAATCGGCTTTGAACGGAGTACAGTTAAATCCCGTATTCCTCTAAAAGAATAAACAAAACGGCGGCATAATGCAGAATACACCGCACTGCCGCCTTAATAATATATATTAATTTATCCGTTCATATCCAACGCCTGCAAGAAATTTACAGAACCCATCCTTACCCTTGTCATCCAGCTTGAACACACCCGAATCCTCAAGAACGTGCGTGCATACTTTTCCTATTTCGTCACGCAGGATTTCAAGAACGTTGTCCTCGGTCACATCCGTGCGGCCGAGTATCTCCCTTGCCCATGCGGTATGCTTGTGAGCATGAGAATCCGTCGGTATAGCATCGGTTTTTCCGGTAACCATTGCCTTTGCAAGAGAATTCATTTCCTTATCAAGGCGTCCCGGAAGAATGAAATATCCCATAACTTCTATAAGACCTATGTTTTCCTTTTTTATATGATGCCACTGTCTATGCGGATGAAAAATGCCGTCCGGATGTTTCTCCGAAACACGGTTGTTGCGCAAAACGCAGTACAGACAATAACTGTCGCCTTCTCTTCTTACTATGGGCGTCACAGTATTGTGCCTCACGCCGTCCGTATAAGCATAAATATCATTGTCGGCGTCGCTGTAATTCATCCACGCGCAATGAAGCTCATATGCGGCTTCGGCAAGCTCCGACATATCTTTGCCCTTGAATCTGACTGCCGACATCGGCCAGTTGATAACAGCGGTCTCGATGTTTTTGTGATTCCGTGAACAGAATTTCATGATTTCCTTTGCCGTGAACATCGGCATTACATAGTTTCCGCCCTGAAAATGGTCATGGGTAAGTATTGAACCGCCAACTATCGGAAGATCGGCATTCGAGCCTATAAAATAATGCGGAAAGCGTGTGCAGAATTCAAGCAGCCTTACAAAAGTATCATGCTCTATCTTCATAGGAACGTGTTCGTTTCTGAGAACTATGCAGTGCTCGTTATAATATACATACGGCGAATACTGGAAATCCCATTTTTCATTATTAAGAGTAAGCGGTATCATTCTGTGATTCTGCCGTGCCGCGTTGTTTGCCGTTCCCTTGTAGCCCTCGTTCTGCGGACACAAAGCGCACTTCGGATATCCGCTCTGGGGCAGCAGCTTGAGCTTTGCAATTTCCTTCGGATCTTTTTCGGGTTTTGTAAGATTTATTGTTATCGTGAGATCGGCATACGGGCTTTTATAACTCCATATTTTGTTTTTTGCAATTCTGTCGCGCCGTATATAATTGGTATTGAGCGCAAGAGCATAAAAATAATCCGTTGCGGATTTTATTCCCTCAGTACTTTCGAGACATTCAAACTTATCTGTCACCTGCGACGGAGGCGGCGTCATGCAGCCCATTATTGCCGTATCAAGAAGATCTCTGTATGTAACGGTATTGTCGGGCAAAAGAAGAGGTGCCCTTTCCGGATCTCCCGCAATTTCATCTGCAATATCATTCAAAACACGACTTGGCTCATCCGGTGTTTCATTGCATTCTCCGTCATACGGTTTATCAAGAAGCACGGTAGCAATAAGCAGATTCCGGACATAATTTGTGTCGCGGCTGTCAATCAATCCGTTTGCGGCGCCGTAATTCATAAGCAACTCGCAATCGTATGCGATTTTTTTGTTGTAATTCATAAATTAATCGTCCTTTACCTGTTGAAAAATTTTAAATGTAATGTTATAATAAACAAGGATTTGCCGATAAAGCAAAGTTCCGTATTCCGTAACAGGAATTTTAAAACCATTTATAATTATACAATATTTTGTTTGAAAAATAAAGACCGAATTTCATATAAATCCGGATTTTGATAAAAAATTTTTAAGGGGATGCAACACATGAAAGTATTGGTTACAGGCGGCGCGGGGTTT
>CAJLXE010000284.1 GCA_905210525.1 uncultured Clostridia bacterium
CGAGGTTTGAAAGAGAAAGACAAGCCGTTGATTCTCCCACATTGTCAAAGACTGCCTTCATAACCATGTTTTTTATGAACAAAGGCACAATTTTCAAAAAGATATTCTTTTCCGACTTTACGTTTGTTGTAAAAGCCGCCTGCATATTCTTTTTTGTGATATCCAGCCCCATCTGGTATTTGACGATTTTTATAATTTCATCAAATGTATATTCTCCCATTTGCGGGTCTACTCCGACATTTGCCACCATTACGAAATTGCGCACCGTCTTGCTGCTAAAAAACTTACGCAAATTTACGGGAATTTGTACCGTAACGGGTTTCATATGCTTTCTTTTTGCCGTTCTCGTATTCTGAATTTCGATTATCGACGCTATCATAACCGCAGTTATAAATGCCGTTATGCTCGCACCGTACGATTTTGCCATATGCGACACATCATCAACCGACAAAGTACCTGTTGTCACGTGCAGATATCTGTCCTTTTCCGGGATTCCTGATATACGGAATGCTTTTTTATCTTGCCTTTTCAGGCAGACATCGCCCTCATTTTTTATAAAGCTATCCTCAAATTCCGTTTCATCGGGTTCCTCAAGTCTGTCCCAGACGCCGTTTGTGCTTGGAATTTCGGCATTATATTTTTGAGTAAGATACTCTGCCGCAAGCGTTTTGAGAAATACAAGACCTCCGTTTCCGTCTGTAAGAGCATGAAAAAATTCAACTGCAATACGATTCTCGTAGTACAGCACTCTGAATGCGCATCTTCGTATATCGTCAAACGGCATTCTTTCCAAAGGATGACTTGCATCTTTTTTGACGGCGGGAGCCGATTCTATTTCCTCTATATAATACCAAAACATTCCTCGCCTGAGTCTTACGGCGATTGAAGGGAAACGTCTTACCGTGACATCAAGAGCGGATTGAAGTATATCGACATCAATTTTTGCGTTGAGACTTATTGAAAGTCTGAAAACATTGCTCCAATTTCTTCGTTTTGCCGCCGGAAATATTTTTGCCGCATTATCAAGCTTCATCCAGCGCAGCTTCCTTTTTCCGACCAGATACTTGTTAAGAAAATCGTTTATTTTCCCGAAATCGTCAGCGTTATGTTCTTTCACACCGTAAAGAATATAGGCGTGCCACATATTCGGAGTTATTTTCAACGAGCTTCTGCATCCGTTTTCAAGCAGTCTTTCATGCATAACCCTTGCATCGTCAAGCATTATTTCATCACCGCCCACAAAAATAAGAGACGGAGGTAAACCTTTCAGCTCGCCGAAAATAGGCGACACAAGAGGATCTTTTGTATTATCCGTATAACAATCTGCGAAAAATTGAAGTCTTTCAACAGTCATTGACGGATCGACGTCCTTATTTGTTTCGTATGATTCTCCCGAGGACGTAAGATCTGTCCACGGCGATATGGCTATTATGCCACAAGGCAACTGTAATCCGGACTGTTTAAGCTTGAGACACAACGCATAGCAAAGTCCGCCGCCTGCGCTTTCGCCGCATAATACAATCTGTTTGCCTGTGTATCCCGACTGCAGTAAATACATATACGCAGTGAATGCATCGTTGAGTGCTGCCGGATATTTATATTCCGGAGCGAGTCTGTATGCGGCGCAAAAAACATCAGCTGCACATTCCGCGGCAAGGACTGTACCGAAGCCCTTTGCATATTCGAGACTTCCACACGTATATCCGCCGCCGTGAAGATAGAGTATTACACCCTGACGGTTTTTCTCAAGCGGACGAACCCATGCGCCTTTGAAATTTTCAAAAACATGATATTCTATTTTAACCTGTCTCTTGTGTACAGCAGTCATAAGCTCGCCTAATGCATCCTGTCCTTTACGTACGACTTCAAGAGAACTGTTCACA
>CAJLXE010000285.1 GCA_905210525.1 uncultured Clostridia bacterium
CGCTGTTTATAAGCATTGCGCTTACCGCCATAAAAGGGAACAGCGTCGGAACGGCATTTTCAGCCCACACGCTCACGCCTCGCGCCGCCCCCGAAAGAGATACCGACGGAAACAATATAAGCAAAGCTGTCATTACAAGAGGAATAAAGCTTGTTTTTCTTGACATATTTGTCCATTCCTTTACTCAATATAAAAAAATACAGTACAAAATATGCACTGTATCAAACAAATATATCTACCGCAACAACTGAATTATTGTTCTCCCTGTGAGAAATAATCGTCAAGCTCCTGTCTGCTGTTTTTTATTTCCTCATTTATAGTGAGTATTTTTTCCGAAAGCTCATCCATTTTGCTTGTAAGATATTCATATGTACCTTGCTTAAGTTCGTTCATTTCGGATTGAGTCTCGTTCATTATCTGTTTACTCTTAATGTAAGCACCTTGTGTTATGTCGTTTTCGGCAACAAGTCTGTCTGCTTCCTTAGCAACATCCTCCATAAGCGTCTGAGCCTCCTGTTGCGCTTCTATTATGAGCTTATTCTTTTCCGATCTCAAATGATTTGCCGCCTGAAGCTCCTGCGGAAGCAGTTTCTTCATTTCGTCAAGCATATCGAGAAACTCATCTATATTTATGATGCTCTTGGACTTAAACAAAGGTATTTGCCCCTCCAACACCACGTCTTCCATTGAACTTATCAGATCTATCACATTCATGATAAACACTCCTTTTTAACTGTATATATTATTTAATATTATTTTTTTGTACGTTTTTTTATTTCTTCGGACACTTTGCTCATAATTACGTCCGGAAGCATATCCGTAACGTCCCCGCCGAGCGAACACACTTCTTTCACAATGCTCGAACTGAGATATGAATATTTATAGCAAGTCACCATAAACATTGTTTCTATTTCCTCGTCGAGTTTTCTGTTTGTAAGCGCCATTTGAAATTCATATTCAAAATCAGATATAAATCTCAAGCCTTTTACTATTATTTTTGAATTATGCTTATGCATATAATCAACAAGCAGTCCTTCAAAAGCGTCAACTTCTATATTGTCCAGACCCGGAACAGACTGAATACTTTGCGTTATAAGATCCCGTCTTTCTTCAAACGAAAACATAGGATGCTTGCTTGGATTAAGCACAACCGCCACAATCACTTTATCGAACATTTTAGATGCTCTTTTTATTATATCAAGATGTCCCTTTGTGATTGGGTCAAAGCTTCCGGGATATACTGCTATTCTCATATATTGTTCCTCCTTACTGCATTTTAACGTCGTCTCAATCCGAAATAAGCTTCAGGAAAAGCAAAGCAGACCTTCCGTAGCGTCTTTCATCAATAATTTCAAAGCAATCCGGAATATCGTTTTTTACAGTATTTTTTGCCTCAAACTGAACTATAACAATTCCGTCTTTTTTTATGAGATTATTCTGTGCAATAGCATTGAGCGTTTTTTCTTCAAGTCCGAGATTATACGGCGGATCCATAAAAATCACATCGAACTGTTTGCCGGATATAATTTTTACTGCCGTAAAAACATCATTCTGAATAAGCGTCATATCTGCCGTACAGCCGAGATATTCCGCATTTTGTTTTATTATTCCGATTGCAGCTCTGCCGTTTTCAACCAACGTTACATGATCGGCACCGCGGCTCAACGCTTCAAATGCCATATTTCCGGTTCCTGCAAACAAATCGCAGAACTGTATGCCCTCAGTGCGGTCTCTTATTATATTGAACACAGCCTGTTTTACTATATCAGGCGTCGGGCGCGTAGAAAGCCCTTCAACCGAACGAATCGGTCTTCCTCTCCATTTTCCTGCGTTTATTTTCATTAACCAATACCGTTTTATTGTATTATCACA
>CAJLXE010000286.1 GCA_905210525.1 uncultured Clostridia bacterium
AATAATTTTTCAATATTTCAATTCTCCGTTATCCGATATATGCGGTACCGCTGAAAACGCATCCGCAGAATCATTTATAGTTTTGACATATAATCCGTTTTAATCCGTCCGATACGCAATAAAATCAAAGTCCGCAATCAAGCGATCACTTTTCTATCTGCTGTGCAACAACGCTTTCGCCGCAGTATATTTCGCGTAGCTTCGGCTTTTCGATTTTTCCTGTCGGATTTCTCGGCACATCGGCAAATATAATTTTTCTCGGCCGTTTATAACGCGGAAGTCCCGAACAGAATTTGTTTATTTCGTCCTCCGTGCATACCGCGCCGTCCTTGAGCTCGATTATTGCCGCCGCAATTTCTCCGAGTCTTGCATCCGGCAGACCTATAACCGCAACATCCTTTACCGCGTCATGCTTACGTATGTAATTTTCTATCTGCACCGGATAAAGATTTTCGCCGCCCGTGATTATAACGTCTTTCTTTCTGTCCACAAGATAAATAAATCCGTCCTCATCCTCCATAGCCATGTCGCCCGTATATAGCCAGCCGTCCTTTATGGAATCGTTTGTGGATTTTTCATCCTTATAGTAGCACTTCATTACTCCGGGACCCTTTACGCAAAGCTCTCCTACGTCACCCTGCTTTACGGGTTCTCCATTTTCGTCTACTATCTTTGTGCTCCAGCCGTATCCCGCTTTTCCTATCGCGCCCACCTTATCTATATTGTCTGTTCCGAGGTGTACGCATCCGGGACCTATCGACTCCGAAAGTCCGTAATTTGTATCATACTTATGATGCGGAAACACCTTCATCCATCTTTTTATGAGTGACGGCGGCACAGGTTGAGCGCCTATGTGCATGAGACGCCACTGATCAAGCTTGTAATCTTCAAGCTTGATGTCGCCTCTGTCTATCGCGTCAAGTATATCCTGAGCCCACGGCACCAGAAGCCATACTATCGTACATTGTTCATCGGAAACGGCTTTTATTATCCATTCCGGCTTTGTACCTTTAAGAAGAACAGCCTTTCCTCCCACAAGAAAGCTTCCGAACCAGTGCATTTTCGCACCTGTATGATAAAGAGGCGGAATACACAGGAACACATCCTCGTGAGTCTGCTTATGATGGTTCTGTTCGGTTTTCGCCGCGTGCATAAGGCTTTCGTGAGTATGCAGTATGGCCTTGGGAAAGCCCGTTGTGCCGGATGAAAAATATATAGCCGCGTCGTCGCTGTCGCTTATATCAACCTTCGGCGCGTGTGAAGAGCAGTATGTTATCATGCGGTCATAGCTGTCGGCAAAGCTCGGACACTCCTCACCTACATAAAACATATGAGCAATCTGAGGTATTCTCTCACAGATTTCTTCCATTCTGCCTATAAATTCCGGTCCGAAGGCGAGCATCGTGCAGTCCGCCTTGCCGAGGCAATACAGTATTTCCTCCGCCGTATATCGGTAGTTGAGAGGAACGGCTATTGCTCCCGCCTTAAGTATTCCGAAATATATCGGAAGCCACTCTATTGAATTCATAAGCAGTATAGCTACCTTGTCGCCCTTTTTGCATCCGCGCGTGAGCAGAAGATTTGCAAAGCGATTTGCTTTTTTGTCAAAATCGATCCATGACAATTCGCGTCTGAACGGTTCCCCCGCCTGCGGCTGCATCAGGGCATACTCCCTCCATGTAATACGGCTTGAAGGCTCAAACTCGGGATTAATTTCCACAAGCGCCGTATCAATGGGAAAACGTTTGGCATTCTGCGCCAAAATTTCTGTAATAGGCATTTACAACACTCCTTTGGTTGCAGAAAGACAAAATGCCCTCTGCAAAATATAATTTGCAGAGG
>CAJLXE010000287.1 GCA_905210525.1 uncultured Clostridia bacterium
CGCCGACGGTTCTGCCGAGCGCGTCATTTTCGTATTCGTATCCGCCCTCAAATTCTGCGTATACTATTATAATAGCTTATTGCTAAGTCACTTATATCAGGTTTTATTTTTAATATATACAATTGCATTGTCTTTACACCACTGCTCCGCTATATGATAAACATTTTTTTTATAATAATCCCACCAATCATCCCACATATTATTCCGTTCCAAGAATGCCTCAAAACAATCTGTATTCTTTCTATATAAATTGTATATCGTCCGATTGTTTAATTGCATAATATAACTATATTCAAGTTTTTTTTCATCAATTCTAAACATCGGAACAAAGCGATCATAATATAAAGTCTCATTAAATTTTAGTTCTGATGCTTCGCAAAACGAGTATGTTTCTCGATCAAAGCAATAAGCCAATGGGAAATCCACATATTGTCTATACGTAAATAAATCTTCTAAACTCACATACATAGTCGTCACTACCTCCATCAATAATTGATTACTCCACCATACCATATGTGAAAAACATGTTCATAACGCCCTGTTTTAGTATCAACATATCCCCCATGATAATGTCCATACATCCCGGAACTATGTACTTCAGGTTTATCATTCCAACCCAAAACAACAGCCAATGCCTTAGCGGCAACTTGGGTATCGGCATATATTCCCCAATATCCACTGCCTAGATGTTCAAGCGTTCTTTGAGCACTTGATGCTCGTTCCTTATTATATGAATACCTTGCAGTAATACTGTTTGTTGCGCCGGTAACCCCCAACGTTGCCAGTGCTTCCACAAAATCCAACTTTTTACCAATTCTGCACATACCACCAGATTTAGTTATATACGCCAACTGATAATGCTTTCCTGATTGTGTTCTTGCTTTCACATCAGCTAAAGTTCTGCCTTTGGTTGAAGCTTTTGTTGCAGAATTATATATTGCAACTGTTGCAACTGCAACAACCGCAACAACTACAACAGCGACAGCAACCACAACTACGGCTTGTGAAACTGCTGTTGCCAGTGCATACAAGGCTCCTTTTAATATTAATGCACCTAAAATGCCATTTCCTGTTGAATCCTTAAAATTTATAGGGTCATTCTCACAATAAGAATATAAGTTAAATGCATAGACGCCTACGCTTGCTCCTAAAAATTCTATATCATCCGCACTGACAAATCTCTGTACCCCTGCGTCATAGTACCTTGACTGCAAGTAGCAAAGATTTGTTTCGGCGTCATAGTAGTATGACTTATATCTATACGGATTTATAGCTCCTATTGTACCTGCAAGTGTTCCCGTTACGGAGATAGCATTACCCCATGCGTCGTGCACATACGTTACAACTGCTGTTCCGCTTGTATTGTGTATCGCCGTTATGTCACCCTGCAGGTTCTTTCCATACGTACGTTTCAAACTACTCTGACGCAAAGTTCTTGTTACGGTGCTTTACTCCTATCGGCGAGCCGTTCTCATCATACACGTATATGAGCATATCATCGCCATATTCTTCATATATCAGCAGTTTTCCGTCATAATGATACTTATGCGCCACCCCGTTTACGGTCTTAGTTATGCGCAGTCCCGTATCGTCGTATGTGTACGTTATGCTGTTTGAACCCTTAACCGTCGTTGCAAGCTCTCTGCCTTTTTCCACGTAAACGTCATTCCACTTCCGTTATTGTATGTCTTAATATTTTATATTACATATGGGCATTCCTTTTATCTTTACACTTCTTTTGAGCTTTTTATTTATTACATACTTCCGTAACATAACAATTAATTTGGAAGCAAAAGTTGTTAATAAATGTAAATTTTAAGTTT
>CAJLXE010000288.1 GCA_905210525.1 uncultured Clostridia bacterium
GGGTAGGCCAAAAAAGCAGACGCTCCGCGAGGGGCGTCTGCTTTTTCGGTCTACCCACTGGCGAACCTGTCGCGTAAGCGATGCAGGTTCGTGATACCCCGCGAGGCGGCATCACGAGCGGAGCGAGTTACCCTGTCGGTGCCATCAAGGCGCACGCAAAAGGAGCGTACAAAACTCCGACGCGTGTGTCTTTTTCTATGCAAGACAAGGGTATCTTACGAACGCAGTCGGTCGTTTACTTATAAGATTTCTCTTATGATCGATGATAGATTGTTCATGCATCACCCGGAAAAAATGATGTTTTCATAAGCGCTGCATTGGCTGATGCTCATTGTCCCACCGACTATATATTGGCTTCATCTCATTTTGTAAAAGTTCGTGTAAATTCCGCTATGTGAGGAGTCTGCATTTTCAATAAACAGTTTGAATTTGTATTCATTAGAATCGGTGTCGAATTCATAGCGAATTTCAAAAATCCAAACCGACCCTTTCGCAAAATAGCCGTTATCCAAAGTTTTGTTTCTGATGTAATAGAACTTATATAATTTGCTCGGATTATCGTCAAAATAGTTGGACAAATCATGCTTTTGTTCAATGATATACCAATTTTCGTTTGTATCCATGCTGTATTTTTCGATTCTAGGTTTTCCGAACGCACCGTCATAATGCGTTTTCAAATACGAAAAATATGTTTCTGCATTCGCATTGAACGTCTCTTCATCCGGACAACCTTGCGAAAACGAATATCCGTCGTTATACCAAGCATCGCTTGTATTCATCTCCCCCGACAGCCCTGTCGGCGCCGTCAATCCTGCAAGCCCTTTTGCCGACAGTTCTTCTTCGGTAAACCATTTCGTGTTGTCGTGGAGCGGTTTTGGAGTTTCTCCGCCGCCATCGCCATTTCCGCACGCAACTAAACCGACGCAGGTTATCGCTAAAAGCACCGCACAAATCATCATTGAGAATCTCTTCTTAAACATAGGATTTATGACCTCCAAAAATGTTATCTTAATATGATTCTTCTTGCCCATCACTATTGATCGAGCAATTCGTTAAAAACGTTTGCCGTTCTTGCTATCTAATAAATACATCCGTTCAAGTATTCTTTTAATGAGCATATCATATACTGTTTGAATGCATTTTGCAAGCGTTTTGACAAATTATTATGTTGTTTCGGATTGGTTTTCATTCCACATTCAATTCTAATGTGGAGCTTTTCTCGATTTTTCTATTGTAGTGAAAATGAAAATATAGCACTTGGATTTGATATTAAAAGTGTCATTTGGGCACTTGTTGTAGTCTCGCATAGTGCCAATTCTTTCTGATTTCTTTCAAACCTTACAACGGGTTCGGCGAAAAGCCCGGCTCGGTCCATCTGATCACCAAAAACGATTCCGTCCTCGAAAACGAAAAACGCAATTATCAATTCCGACTTGCGAATATGCCGGAGGAATACAAGCACCTATCGGGAGCACAGGAAGATTATATTTCTAAATACGGTCATAAAACGGAGCCCGTCGCCTGTCGTGTGCAATCCGTTTATCAGAATCCGCACGAAAAAGCCACGCACTTTCATAAAAATCTCTCAAAAATGAATAATCTCCCGCTTCTTTGTCAATTTGTTTTCTTTCGATAAATAGGCTGGACTTTTTTCGTTTCGTTGATTATAATAGGCTGTGTGAATTTTCCCGAGAGGTATTTTATGAAAGCCACCACCCATGAGATCAGCCTGACGGACGGCAATTTGTTTTTGAAACTTCTGCGCATTTCCGTCCCTCTGATCCTCTCTACACTTCTGCAGCTACTTTAT
>CAJLXE010000289.1 GCA_905210525.1 uncultured Clostridia bacterium
TGCCTTTGCAGGTTCCGAATACGAATCCTCAATACAGTCATAACCGAGATAGTTTTTTATAAAATCATATGCAGCTCTCATATCCGAATAATAATTCTGTCCGCCGAGAACTATATCATTTCCGTCTTTTGCCACCACATAATCCATACGGCTTTCAAAAGCTTTTATTTCTTCGTCAAAAGAAGTGCTTCTTGATGAGCTTGCAAGTATTATTTCCTTGTCGGATTTGGGTGCGCTGTCCGGAACAGCGTTTATTCTAACATTCGTTATATGCTCTATCGCATCCTGAATGTCGTTCACGATATCCATCCTCATCTCGGTATATTGAGACGGATAAACAATTGTGTACTGTGACAATTCATTAAGCAATACGGGCGTAGGTGTTGCCGTTGCCTCAGGCGTCGGTGTACCGCAAGCCGTTATTGATATCAAACAAGTCAATATCAATATCCAACACGTCATCTTTTTAATCATAAAAATTTCTCCTGTAACATTTTTCTAACATTCGATAAATAATATTATTAATTATTCAATCGTAACAAACACGCACTCGCCGTTCGGCATCAAGAAAGAATAGTAACCGTCCGCGTCGGGCTGCATAACTTTAGGCCAGCCGTTCTTGCAGCTCGTAACCTTGCTACCGTTTATCTTCAATTTTATCGGCAGTTTTCGATTCATGTCGTAATCAAAATCCGTGATAATTTCAAGGTTCATTAATATAAACGCTTTACCGGTGCCGTCTTTCTTTTCAAAACAACCCACAAGATAAGATGTGTTTCCCAACGTTTCATTGTTTATATCAATAATATCTTCTATAACATCGAAATCTTTATACTCGTCAAATTCCGCATAAAACTGCGAGTCTCTCTTAAAATACGTATATGCGCCTACATTTCTGTAATCTTTAAGAACGTCATATGCTTTAAGAATTTCTTCATTGGCCTTTTGAGCATAATAATAGTTATCGCTCTTTGTCATATCTCGGTTAAGCACAAGAGTAGAGTAATCACCCCAGTTGTTTTCAGCTTCACTTTGGTTTGCATACATAAAATACAACATTCCTTTTGAATCAAAGCACATATTCATATACATCTGCCATCTGTAAGCCTTTTCCGCATTGAATATTCCGCCTTTTCTGCGATATGCCTGAATATATGTCCAAAAATCCATACCATATTCATGCGCGACATTCATAAAAGTCTGCATCCGTTTGAGGTAATAACTGCCCTCCCATTTCGTTCCGCACCAGCCGTCAGGATAATTATTTACAAATATATACCAGTCAAACGACATAACCCTGACATTTTTGAGCAAAGGCGATTGTTTTACAGCGTCTGCTCGCTCCCCCGCATAATTAACATACGGCTTTAATCCGTATTTGGCATACTTTTGATTAAATTCATCCACGAGCTTCTGAACCGTTTCAAATTGGCTTTCCTCAGGTTCATCCCATACATGAGCTCCCCATACGGCAGGACAGTCGCTGTAAACATCAAAATTGGGTAAATCGCTCTTTGTGCTTATGTTTATCATTAGATTTATCTCATATTTTGCACACCATTTTGTAAGATTGTGCATTTCTTGTTCTGAAAGATAGCAACCCGTCATAAGCATGTTGAAGCGTGCGTCAGCCATATCTTTTATGTACGATTCTTTATCGAGTTTTGTTGCCCAGCAAGCTGCTTCTATTGTAAACTCGGGTTTCTTATATATGTTTGAACGTTTTTCCGACAGTGCCTTTGCAGGTTCCGAATACGAATCCTCAATACAGTCATAACCGAGATAGTTT
>CAJLXE010000290.1 GCA_905210525.1 uncultured Clostridia bacterium
AGCAAACGTGATATCAGTATTACACAATAGCTTAAAATAACAGCCAATACAGACCCGACAATACAGGATGCAAGAATCAGTTCCACCGCCTGAATAAAAAACAAGCCGATGCCTTTTCTCTTTTTAAGCCCTATACAGCGAAGCAGATTAATATATTTACGGCGTTCTCTGAATGTATAAATAAATATACTGCTTATACCGAATATCATAACCGCAGAAAAAATGCCGAATACAGGTATTATATTTCTATCATTATTTGCTTTAGCCTGTTCCGCCATTGCAGTGCCGTTTATGTAGCGGTTTTCGCTGTATTCGCCGTTTAATTCCTTGTAAAAGCGTGCCGACTCACTGCATATGACATGAATATATTTTATTTCACTTCCGTCCTCCGGAACAGTCAAAAGTGCAGGCGGAGGCGATATAAGTGATTTTTTTGAAGAATCGAATTTTTGCCATTTTGCAATGTAATTATCGATTATACCTACAAGCAAATATTCCTTTTCAATAGTTTTGCCGTCACGCACAACCGGAATTATAACCTTTTCCCCTACTTCCGCGGACAAAGAAAGTGCTGTATACGTTGCACTTTCAATAGCAATTTCGCCGCTGTTCTCAGGCATTCTTCCCTTGAGCATTTTCAGAGCATATAAGTAAGCGGCATTTGAATCCATATATCCCAAATAAAGACTGCTTTCGCTGTCATCGTCTCCAACCTGCTCGGTAACGTAAGTAATACCCGACGCGGTTTCTTTTATTTGTTTTTCATAGTCATTTACACGATCCTTATCCGCATTGTAAACGACGCCGGCATAACGTCCGTATTGCTCTGCATACCTGTTATCCGCCGTAATCTGATAGCTTTGGCGGTAAATCAATGTTGCAGACAAAGCCGCTATAAACAGGGCTGTTATCAAGGTTATGGTAATGCTCTGTTTTTTGTGCGCCTTTATATAACGATGTGATAAAAACAATTCAGCCCGCATTTATATCACCGCCCACTTCTCCGTCCGCAATGTTGATAATACGGGGATATTGTTTTGCAATAGCTTCGTTATGCGTTACTATAACAAGAGAAAGATTATACGCTTTTGCGGTTTCATTAAGCAGGTTAATAACATTCTGACTGTTCTTGGAATCAAGATTTCCCGTGGGCTCATCGCACAAAAGGATAGCAGGCTTATTGATCAACGCTCTTGCGATTGCAACACGCTGCTGCTGACCTCCGGAAAGCTGTCCGGGCATATGGTTCAATCTGTCCCATAGCTCAAGTCTTTTTACTATGTCATTAACATACTCTTTATCTATCTTTCTGCCGTCAAGCAATGCCGGAAGAATTATATTTTCATATGCCGAAAGCTCCGGCAAAAGATTATATGCCTGAAAAACAAATCCTATATTTTTCAAACGGAACCCGGCAAGCTTATTTTCGCTCATATCTGCAACATCTTTGCCGTCGTACATTATTGTTCCCCATGAAGGCTTGTCCAGCGCACCTATCAAATGCAGCAACGTGGATTTACCCGAACCGCTTGCGCCCGTTATCGCTATCTGTTCACCGCTCCGGATGGTAAATGAACACGGCTTGACTGCCTGCACCTGTGTCTCATCTTTTCCGTATGTCTTACCGACGTCTATCAATGATATTGTCATGTTAAATTCTCCTATCAATAAAATTTTTTCAGAACCGAAATGTTGATATTATAATTCGGTGAATCAGCATTTCCACCGAAGAATTATATTAATTAAAAAAGGCTGATGTAAATA
>CAJLXE010000291.1 GCA_905210525.1 uncultured Clostridia bacterium
CGCGCAGTCTGTCGTAATAAATACAAGCATTGTTGCCATGTTCGGATGAATCATTCCCGAACCCTTTGCTATGCCGCCTATTTTACATTCCACGCCGTCAATTTCAAACGAAACGGCAATTTGTTTAAGCTTTGTATCGGTAGTCATTATACCTTCCGCCGCCGCTTCGCTGTTGTTTCCCAAAGCTTTTACAAGCTCCGGCATACCATCCGCGATAGGCTTAATGTCAAGCGGCTGACCTATAACGCCTGTTGACGCCACAATAACATCGTTTTCATCTATATTCATTGAATCCGCAACGAGTCTGCACATTTCATTCGCTATATCTATGCCGTTTGCATTGCAGGTATTTGCGTTTCCGCTGTTGCATATTACAGCACGCGCTTTTCCATCTGAGATATGCTTCTTTGTTACAATAAGAGGTGCGCCTTTTACCAGATTTGTGGTATATACCGAAGCCGCATTTGCTTCAACAGCGCTGTATATAAGGGAGAGGTCCTTTTTTTCTTTATTTTTGCGTATACCGCAGTGTATTCCTCCCGCAGAAAATCCTTTTGCGGCACAAACGCCGCCTTCTATAATCTTCATATTTATCCGTTTCCTTTGTATGTACTGTTATTGTCTTTGAGTATCTGATTTATTTTATATATTACAGTTCAAGGCACTTGGTTTTCGGTACACCGAGCGCAATATTAAGACATTCAACCGCGGCCCCGGAAGCACCTTTACCAAGATTATCATATCTTGCAACAAGCAATATTCTGTCGTCATTGCCATAGACGCTTATTTCCATAGAATCTTTTCCGCTAAATGCCGCCGCCGACAAAAATCCGCTTTCATCCGCATTTTCCTTGAACTTTACAATTTCACCGCAATATTTGTTTCTGTATGCGTTCCTGATATCCTCAACCGTTTTGCCGTCATTGAGATTTTTTGCAAACAGGGGTACCGTAACCTCCATACCGCTGTAAAAATCGGCTACTATCGGGCAAAAGACAGGTTCATAAGAAATTCCGGATATTGCCTTCATTTCTTTAAGATGCTTATGCTTCTGTGTAATACCGTACTGTCTCGGTGCGCCCAAAAGAATATCCCTGTCCGTCTCTTCGTACTGAGCTATCATTTTTTTGCCGCCTCCGCTGTAACCCGTTATAGAATGACAGGTAAGCAGTGCATCGGCAGGCAATATTCCGCTTTCAATAAGTGGATAAACAAGTGCTATAAAACCGCTCGCATGACATCCCGGTACAGCAATTCTTTTGGAATTTTTTACATTATATTCAAACTTTTCCGAAAGCTCCGGAAAACCGTATGCCCAACCGTTCTCTGTTCTGTGTGCCGTTGAAGTATCTATAATTACAACGTCGGGATTCTCAACAAACGATACCGATTCTCTCGCCGCATCGTCCGGCAGACACAAAAATGCAACGTCCGCCGCGTTCAGCGCCTTTTTTCTCGCCTCAGGCTCTTTTCGTTCCTCATCGGAAAGCGAAATCACTTCTATATCATCCCTCAAAGCAAGCCTTTCGTATATTCTGAGTCCCGTTGTGCCGGCTTTGCCGTCAATAAATATTTTTCTCATCATCACAGTTCTCCCATTATTCTTGTTTACGGCAAGTATGTTCCGCTTTATATTTTACCTGCAAGAAAGTTTTCGGTATATTTTATCTGCTCGTCAACCGATTCATATCCTGTTCCGCCTTTTGAAATTCTCTTTGCCACGCACGTCTCAAGACTTATCGCATCATACAGATCATT
>CAJLXE010000292.1 GCA_905210525.1 uncultured Clostridia bacterium
TAAATGTCTTAGCGGCGTGCCCCGGTCCCATGGATACGGAATTTCTGTCCGTTGCAAACATTCCGCAGGGAGCGTCAAAGCTGTTCGACTTCTGCCCGCGCGTAAATCCTTCTGTAATGGCGGAAAAATCGCTTAAATATGCATTCAACGGCAAGGCAGTTTATACAAATAAATTTATATACAAGCTGTACAGAGTTATCTGCAAACTGTTGCCGCATAACTGGCTTATGAAAAAGTTTACGGCATAATGCAGTAAAAGTCCTGTATATCCGCAAAAAATCGTACAAAAAAGGGTGCCCTGCACCCTTTTTACTTTTATCATAATTTATATTCCGAGCAAGCTTACAACAGTTACAGCAAGCGGTATCGTCAATACCGACGCCGCTGTTGCAATCGCCACGACCTTTGAGGCAAATTTAACATCGGATCCGAATTTTGCCGCAAAAATTGCCGCATATGCAGCACACGGCATAGCTTCTTCTATTATTACCACCTGATACGGTATGCCGTGAAAAGAAACTATTCCCGACAAATTCAAAAGTGCTGTTATACACGCCGCACATACAGGCACCGCAAGCAGACGCATTGCAGCAACAATATATATTTTGCCCTCCGTAAATATTTCTTTGAATTTTATCTCCGCAAAAGACGATCCTATTATAAGCATAGAGAGAGGCGTATTCATTGCTCCTATGGCGTTAACGGGCGACTGCAAAAAATCCGGAAGTCTGAATGGCGATATGTACATGAGAAATCCAACCACAACAGAAATAAACGGAATATTGAATATTGACTTCAATTTATCTTTTATCCCCGTTTTTTTGGCGAAAATTGATACGCCGAACGTCCATGAAAACATATAAAATGCCGCAGTAAACATGGCTCCGTAAAACACTCCGTCTATTCCGAAAAGGCTTTGCAGTACCGGAAAACCTATAAATCCGAAGTTTCCGAATATAAAAGCAAAACGAAGCACGGCTCTTCTGTCTTTTTCTTCTTTTTTAAATAGTAAAAATGAAAGCGAACACAATATAACGTGCATGATAAACGCACCGGCAAGCACGATAAGAGCATTTGATACTTTATCATGTTCAAATTCGCCTGAAAACGATGATATAACTATTGCCGGCGTAACTATATTGATTAATATATCCGTCATTCCGCGCTTGGCTTCATCGGACATATAGCCTCTTTTACGCGCCAACAATCCTACACCCATCATTATGAAAAGTGCAATCACCTGAAATAGTATTGTTTTAATATCCACAGCAAGCTCCGTTTCAAATCAGAATCGTTTTATAAAAATCAAAGGAGAGCAGGATAAAAGTCTTCCCGTTCTCCCTGTTTTGCAAAATTAAAACGATATCCGCAATTATGCTCTTTCCATGTATTCGTCTGTACGAGTGTCAATTCTTATCTTATCGCCCTCGTTTACAAAAAGCGGAACCTGTATAACCGCACCTGTTTCAACAGTAGCAGGTTTTGTGCCTGCCGTAGCCGTATCGCCCTTGAATCCGGGTTCTGTTTCGGTTACTTCAAGAACAACAAAGTTAGGAGCCTGAACAGAGAATGCCGCACCCTTGAAGAATTTAATTGTCATTACCATTTCTTCCTTCATATATTTGAGAGCGTCACCAACCTCTTCTGCCGTGAGAGGTATCTGCTCGTATGTCTCGTTATCCATAAAATAATAGAACTCGCCATCGCTGTAGCTATACTGCATCTCGCGTGTTTCTATAACTGCGCTCTCA
>CAJLXE010000293.1 GCA_905210525.1 uncultured Clostridia bacterium
AATTTTACGTTATTTCCGTTGATTTTCATTTTTGCCGGATAACCGAGTATGTTATCATACGGAACCATATCCAGCGGTTCAATATTTACCAGCGTAAACGCATACCCGCTTCCGTCCTTCTTCTTAAAGCACCCCACAAGATGTGTATCCTCGTAAACTAACTGTTCAAAGTCTGTTATAACATTGCTGAAATCATATGGATCGTTGAGCTTTGAAAATATCTCTTCGTCCTCATCCGAAAGCGTACACGCCCCCAACCATTCGTATTCCTGCAAAATTTCCGATATTTTCAACAACTCTTCGTTTACCTGCTGTGCAATATAATAATGTTTATTTTTTGAATAATCAAAATTAACAAGGTTTCCGTAAGTTCCGTTTCCGGTTGCATCTCCGTACTGAAAATATCTTATGCAGTCCGCATCATAACTGAGCGCCATGTAACTGTGCGTCCTGAACATCTTGCTTGAATTTTTATGTATATTGGGATATTGTCCTTCATCCAACCAGAATGAATCTATATAATACCAAAACTCCTGACCGTATTTATCTGCGTGTTTCTTTGAGTCCTCAAGAACACCGCATACAGGTTCGTCTCTGCAATTATCCATGTTGCCCAAATACCAGTCATAAGAAAATGAAAACAAGTTACTAAAGTTCTTTTCATATGCCTCACAGTACTCTTCATACCAATCCTCTCTGGGACTGAATATTCCTACAAAGTTAATATCCGTTTTCCAGCCGTATTTCGAATATTTTTCTTCGTACTCCTTGCACCACTGTGATACAGATTCATAGGCTTCAAGCCGAGGTTCGTCAACCGAGTGACCCCATATTATAGGACAATCAATATATACATCTGTGTATAAAACATCTCTCATCATCAGGAATATTTCATACCTTGCGCACCATTTGATAAAATCACGCAACTGTTCCTCTGTATATGCCACCGCTTCTATATTCGTCATATTGAAATGCGCGTCATGCATATCCCTTACCGCATACTGTTCCGTATATGGCGATACGGAAAAATTGCTTCCCATAATCCTCAATGAAGGCTCCCGGTAAATATTTTTTTGGACGCCGTAAACAGTCCTTGACGGTTCCTCGTATTTATTTTCAATATCGTCGTATCCGAGATAATTATTTATAAAATCATATATTGCCCGCATATCGGCGTAAAAATTGTTTCCGCCGAGAACTATTTTGTCATTATCTGCTGCTATTATGTAGTCAAGTCCGCTTTCAAACGCGGAAATATCCGCAGAATAATTGTTTTTTCTCGCGGACGAGCCGATTATAATTTCCTTTGAAACAGCATCTTCCCTGTCGCTTGCAAGCGACGGTTCTTTCCCCGAGAGTGTTTTTATAACTCTTTGAAGCAGGTAAATTTCGTTCATCCTGTATTCCGTATAATCCGACGGATATACTATCGTATAATCCGAAAGTGCGCTTACCGCAAGTCCCGGTTTTGCAGTCGGTTCCGGTGTTGCGGTCGGCGTTGCAGATGTCGCACACGCCGTAAGCAGCAGCGTTGCAAGCATCAAGATACATCCTACTATCTTTTTCATAACAAAATACCCTTTCTGCTATTATCAGTCTACCGTAACAAGCCAACAATAACCGTTACCCGTTGAGAAATTATAATATCCGTCACTGTCCTGTTTTATGTCGGTTATTTTTCCGTCCTTGTAGAATTTTACGTTATTTCCGTTGATTTTCATTTTTGCCGGATAACCGAGTATGTTAT
>CAJLXE010000294.1 GCA_905210525.1 uncultured Clostridia bacterium
TGTTTCAAGCAATATGTCGTCGAGAGATACATCGGATGTCACGGCTACAAGTTTTTTTGCGTTTGAAAACGTAACAACTCCGCCGACTCCTATCTTATATCCGAGACGTAAAACCTCATGAGCAAATTCAATACTTCCGCCGAAACAGTGAACTACGCCGTTTGCAGGCATTTTACCGAAATATTTCAGTATATTAAGTGCGTCCTCGTAAGCATCTCTTATGTGCAGTATAACAGGCATATCGATATTTCGAGCAAGCTCCATTTGCAGACGGAACATTTTTTGCTGTATATCCCGCGGAGAGTTATCGTAATAATAATCCAGCCCGATTTCGCCTATTGCTACTGTTTTTTTATTATTTTTTACATAAGATTCGAGCGTTTCAATGTCTTTATCTGACATATTTTCGCAGTCATGAGGATGTACGCCCACTGCCGCATAAATAAAATCATACTTGTTTGCAAGCTCCACAGAATTTAGTGATGATTTCATGTCGGCGCCGACATTTACCATTCTTGTTACACCTAATGAAGGAAGAGCTTCTATAAGCTCTTCCCTATCTGCATCGAATTTTTCATCGTCCAAATGGACGTGGCTGTCAAAAATACCGTAATTACTCATAATTTTATGACACTGTGCTTCCTGCCGTCAAAGGCTTATCAACCGTAAGCATTGCAAGATTGCCGTCCTTATCTTCTGCCGCGAGCAGCATGCCTTCCGATAAATTGCCTGCCAGAGTAGCAGGCTTGAGATTAGCTACAAATATTACTTTTTTGCCTACCATTTCTTCCGGAGTATAATGTTTGGCTATTCCGGAAACTATTTGTCTTTCGGAATTACCGGATTTAACTTTAAGAATAAGCAATTTTTTGGATTTTTCGGCTTTTCTTGCTTCTGTAACTTCACCGACTCTCAGGTCTATTTTACTGAGATCGTCTATTGTTATTTCGGGTTTAAGAGGAATATCTTCTGTTTGCTCAGTAGATTTTTCAGCATTTTGTTTTGCGGCGTTTGCGGCAGCTCTCATATTTTCCTGCTTTATAGCTTCCAATTCCTCCAATTCTTTTTTGACATCAATTCTTGGGAATATAGCTTCTCCTTTGCATACATGGCTTCCGGGAATAATACCGCCGAAATTCTGTATGCTTTCCCATGTCTTAAGATTTTCATCGGTAACACCGAGCTGCTCAAATATTTTCTGGGGCGTATGCGTGAGAAACGGTTTGAGGAGTACGCCTGTATATCTGAGCATTTCCGCAAGATTGTACAGCACTGTACCCAGACGAGCCGAATTCATCGGATCTTTAGCCAATACCCACGGTGCATTCTCATCAATATATTTATTTGCACGGCTTATAACTGCCCATATGTCTTCAAGAGCCGTATTTATTTGCAGCGCATTCATATCCGATTCTACTTTTGCGGGCAACGCCTTTGTCATGGAAACAAGCTCGTTGTCCATAGAATCGATAGGTGCGGAATTTTCAGGCATAATGCCGTTAAAATATTTTTCTATCATTGCAACGGTTCTGCTGAGCAGATTTCCGAGGTCATTTGCCAGATCATAATTTATTCTGTTAACCAATGCTTCGTTTGAAAATGTGCCGTCTGAACCGAAAGCAATTTCACGCAACAGGAAATATCTTATAGCATCGCTTCCGTAACGCTCGATAAGCATTACAGGGTCTACTACGTTGCCTTTTGATTTAGACATTTTATCGCCGTCAAACACAAGCCATCCGTGACC
>CAJLXE010000295.1 GCA_905210525.1 uncultured Clostridia bacterium
GACGCGACGGCCACCGGCGCGGCTGATTGGTAATCACATACGCCACGGGCATATCGTTTTCGAGTTTGGACACTTTTTCAAAAGTGTCCAAGAAAAAAACATAGTTTTCGGGGTCAATGGGAACTTTGTGAAAGTTCTCATTGTAAATATTTAATATAGAACCGTAAACTCAATACTCGCCTGCCTTGACGACCATCGGCAAGGCAGACGAGTTAGTCACAACGTGCAACATAAACCGCAAATATTTGCGGTTTATGTTTAAAGTTTTCGGGGTCAAGGGGGACTTTTACAAAAGTCCCCCTTGCAAAAAATCAATAAACAATAACAGGTGTGTTGTTTATCATGTCGCAAGAAGTGAGGAAATATTGGATATTGCCTCGATTGAAGTGAGTATTTTTAACCTGTTGAGGTTTATGGATATGTCCGAACACGACTTTGTTTACGCCGTATTGTTCAAGCACGGAGTTAAGTTCGGTATTATTATCAGCGGCAGTTCCGTACATAGGCAGCGGCGGGTAGTGAAGCATTGCGATAAGTTCGGTGTTTGCATATTTGCAGTTGGTTTTGGATTTCAATGCGCTTTCAAGTGAAAGCTTTACCCGAAGTATTTCCCGCTTATATATTTTTTCGTCATGTTCTGTATAATCTGCACTTCCGGGCACGGCCCAGCCTCTTGTTCCGCAAATTATAATAGACGTAAGCCTGTTGTCATCGTTGATAACGAAGCTGTTGTTTTGCACAAACGTAATACTTTTATCTATGACGGCAGTCATTTTGGATACGGAGGTCCACCATAGATCGTGATTGCCTCTTATGAGAATTTTGTGTCCGGGTAACTCCGCAAAGCTGTTAAGTTCTTCTGCGGCGTCGGACAGTTTCATTGCCCAACAAAAATCTCCGCAGTGAAGAATATAATCGTCATCGTGTATGTTTGCCTTCCAGAATTTTTTTATATATTCATAGTGATCTTTCCAATGTTCTCCGAATATATCCATGGGCTTGCAGGCGCCGCCGGGCAAATGCAGATCTGAAATTGCATAAATATTCATTAAAGTTTTTATTTAAGCTCTGCAATAAGCTTTTCGTGAATTTCTGCAGGCTGCATATTTTTATTGTCAACGGTATATTTTATATATTTTACGTCTTTATTTTTGTAATGCTCTATCAATGGCAGTGTTTTTTTGTTGTATTCGTCAAAACGTGCCTGAACGGTAGCCTCATTGTCGTCGTCGCGTGTGTAGAGTTCTCCGCCGCAGTCGGGGCATTTTTCATGTCCGTTGGAAATGTGGAACGTACCTTTGCATACTCTGCACGTGCGTCTTCCGAGAAGTCTGTACATAAGAACTTCTTCCGTAACGCTGAGTTCCACAACGCAGTCTATTTTCATGCCGTTGTCGGACATTATCTTGTCGAGTGCGTCTGCCTGTGCCAGAGTGCGCGGATAACCGTCAAAAATGAAGTTTTTGTTGTCACTTGTTTCTACCGCATATCTTACAACATTGTTTACGGTTTCGTCCGTAACAAGCTTGCCCTCTTTGATTACTTTTATTTCGTTGTATAAAGGATGCGATTCATCTTTGAGTATTTCTCTGAAAATGTCGCCTGTTGATATTTTTTTAAGACCGAGATCGCGTACTATAAAGTTTCCCTGTGTGCCTTTGCCTGCTCCGGGGGCTCCCAACAGTATAAGATTCATATTAATTCTCCTCCGTAATATTTATTTTTATTTTGAATTTTT
>CAJLXE010000296.1 GCA_905210525.1 uncultured Clostridia bacterium
TTCTGCGGTTTGCCGTACCAGTGGTTGGAACGCCAGAAATTTTCATTTTCGCGGCATTTTTCTCTGAAATTTTTTGTTCGTTCGTAATAGCTTCTGAAAAGGTTTTCGCTTTCTTCGGCAAAAGCTTCTTCAAGAGCACTTTGCTGAATGTTATTCATTTAATTTCTCCTTTGCTTTTTATATTAATCCGATAACGGATTGTAAACTTGTTTTGCGGGCGATGCATATTGAGTTTGTTTTGCGGAGGATATAGGGTATTCCATAAGCATATATCTTGTTTCATCGTATATGTGATCTTCGCAGTCTGTATTTATATCCTCGGTGTTTCTGCTGCTGTAAATCAGATTAGGCATAGTGCGTATAAAGTGTTTACACGAGCTGAACACGTACATCATGGGAATACCGTTCGTATCGAATCTCAGTCTGTAATGTACCTGCATTTTTCCGGCAAGACGCGTGTTGTCTCCGGGAGAAAAATATACTCCGGCGCGTTCCATTTGGCGCGCGATGCTTTCGCCTCGGCTTTCTTCAAATATGGACGGGTCCGCTATACCGATGACGTCATGCTCTCCGTTTTCGCGTTCTATGCGGGCTATTTCTTCGGCTATTTCTTTAGGCGGAATTTTTATGCCTTCGTTAGGCACGCCCGTGCAGCCATAGTATTCTCTGTATCGGTAAAGACGGTTATCGTTGTCCAGAGCCCACCATCCTACGGAGAAAGGTTTAGAAAAACCGAAGTCAAAGCTTCTGTACCTGCGCCATGACGAGGGAATATCGAACGGAGCGATAACGTGCGTGTATGTGCGGAGTGAATACCGTTGCGGGTCGTCGATCCATTCGGTGAAAACCTGACCTTCAAATGCGTCCCACTGTCCGAGCAGTAAAGCTTTGCGCAATTTTTCGGGTTTTTGTTCAAGCTCGAAAATGTAATCCGATGTTATGTGCGGATTGTCGGTAGCGTATGCGGGAATATACTGAACGGTTCTTACTTCTTCTTTTCCGAGTACCGAGCTGTATATGCGGCGCTCGTTTATTTTGAACGGTTCGATTCCGTCTATGAATAACGCTTTGACCCAACCGTGACCTATTCCGCCGGGGTTTGAAGTGCATCGCACGAGAGGCTTGATGCCGAGTTTTGAAGGAGCGCGCAGACGTGTTTTGAGATAATCGTAAACGCCTTTTTCAAAATGAGTAAGCTCGTCTATAAAAAGCCAGTGTATTTCCACGCCCTGATATCTTGTGACATCGTTTATGCTTCCGCAGTAACGAAAGTGAAGAATACTGCCGTTTTTCAGCGCGAAATCGTGTTTTGAATCACTGTATTTCCCCAATATCTGCGGGATTGAGCGAATAGCTTCGGCAATGAGCGTATCGCGAAGCTCAGGGTAGCTTCTTCTGAAAAGATATGCGTGCGTACCGGGGTTCTTCAAGCAAAGGAGCAACGCTTCCATTACGCATGCTTTTGATTTGCCTCCGCCTGCCGCGCCGCCGTAAAGCAGCTCGTCGGCAGTGCTCTTATGAAACAGAGCTTGCTTGGGGGTTGGCGTGTAGTCAAGTTTTATTGTTACAGGCATACTGTTTTCCTTTCCTTTCTCCGTCTGATATAAATTTATCATTTAACCGGCTTATATTTTTTGGAAAAACATAATACAATAAAATACATTTCAAAAAATTAAATGAACTTCTGAAGAAAACAGCGCAATAAATTTAATTATCGAAATAAAGTGTGCAAATT
>CAJLXE010000297.1 GCA_905210525.1 uncultured Clostridia bacterium
TTTTTTAGACGCATATATTAAACCCAAATACGGCAATATAGTAGATAAAAACGGTAATATACTCGGCAGACATACAGGGCTCGCGCATTATACAATAGGTCAGCGCAAAGGTCTCGGCATATCGGCGCCCAAACCGCTTTTCGTTACATCAATCGATGAAAAGAGCAACACTGTTACAGTGGGCGACAGCGAAGATCTTTTTTCAAATGAACTCTATGCCGAAAATACCAACTGGCTTATTTTTGACGAATTGAAGGAACCTATAAGAGCTTGCGCTAAAATACGTTATGCTGCAAAAGAAATGCCGGCGGAAGTAATACCTTGCGGCAACGGACGCATCAAAGTCATATTCGATGAGCCTCAACGTGCAGCAACCGCAGGACAATCTGTTGTATTTTACATAAACGACTGCCTGATAGGCGGCGGTATAATAATCAATATATAATTTATGCCCGGCATTGTATGGGATGAATCCGAAAGTTTCTGACATTTTGGATACAAATCATACAATACCGGGCATTTTTTAATCGGACAATTTTTTTATATCCCTGCTTTTCTTTTTCATTATAATAATAAACGAAACCAGTATAGCCGCAAATGTAAGTGTCCATGATATCGGGTATGAAATAAACAATCCGGCAAAGCTGTGATATTGAGGCATCGCAAATACCGTATATATCCACACAATACGCATTACACAAACTCCCATAACCGAAACAACCATAGGTATTACCGAAGAGCCTATTCCTCGCATTGAGCCTGTAATTGTATCCATAATTCCGCACAGGAAGTAAGGTATCAGCATATATTTCATTCTTTCCATACCGCAAGCTATGGCTTCCGGTGAATCTACTATATATATTCCGAGAAGGCTGTTGCCAAAAAGATATATAAGGTTGCCGAGTACGAGTCCCACAGCCGCAACGGTAGCAAGGCACACAACAGTTATATGCTTAACACGTCCGAATTCGCCCGCGCCATAGTTCTGACCGCAAAAATTCATTGCCGTCTGTTGGAATGAATTCATTGCAATATAGCAAAAGCCTTCAATGCTGGCAGATGCAGCGCTTCCGGAAATATACTCTTTTCCGAACGAATTTACAGATGACTGTATAATTAAATTGAAAACAAAGAGCCCTGAAGTCCTGCCGGCAAGCCGATTCTCAATATCTTAAGTAAAGCTTTTTTATGTATACGTATCAATTTGAATTGAAACCGACATTCATCTTTTCGCTTTATAAGTGCGCACAAAACAAGTATTGCGGATATTGCCTGCGAAATTGACGTAGCAAGAGCAACGCCTTCAACATCCATGCCGAACAGAGCAACAAAAACAATATTGAATACTACATTTACAGTCCCGGCAATTATAAGGAATATGAGAGGTGAACGCGTATCCCCTGCCGCACGCAGTATTGCAGAACCGAAATTATAAAGCATACTGAATATTATTCCGCAAAAATAAATACGCATATATACAGTCGCACCCGAAAGCAGCTTTCCCTCGGGAGTTCCCATCAGTATGAGAAATCTTTCCGAAAACATAACGCCGAAAAACGTAAGCCATATTCCGCTTATAAAAGCTACAAACAGGGTTGTATGTACCGCTTCGGAAACATCTTTCTTGTTTCCTGCTCCCAATGCCTGTGCTACGGTAACACCTCCGCCTACGGAAAGCCCTATAAACAAATTTATAATCAAGTTTGTAAGCGCACCCGTAGCTCCCACA
>CAJLXE010000298.1 GCA_905210525.1 uncultured Clostridia bacterium
ACGCGACGGCAGACCACTTTCAAGCAGTACCGAAAATCTCAAAAAGCTTTATGACGCCCGTCTGCCGCTTTACAGGAAATGTGCGGATATTGAAATCAAAGCCGACGCTTCTCCTTCTGTTCTTGCTGACAGAATAATTAACATACTGAATGCACGAAAGGAAAATATATGAAAAAAATACTTGTAATAAACGGTCCCAACATAAATATGCTCGGAATAAGAGAACCCGATATTTACGGCAAAAAAACGTATGGGGACTTAGTAGAATTTATATCTGCGGCAGCATCTAAGGCTGGTTGCGAAGTAAAATGCTTTCAATCGAATCACGAGGGAGCCATAGTGGATGAGATACAAAATGCATTGAACAATTTCGACGGAATCATAATAAACCCTGCGGCCTACACACATACAAGCGTGGCTATTCTTGATGCGCTTAAAGCTGTAAATATTCCGTCTGTTGAGGTTCACATATCAGATGTTGCAAAACGTGAGCCTTTCAGACAAATATCATATGCCGGCATGGCTTGCGAGGCGCATTATATAGGTTTCGGTTTTGACGGTTACAGAATGGCGCTTGAGTATCTTGTAAACAAGGTATAAATGCTTATATATTGCTGTCTTTCGGCTTGCATACGTCTACCCATTCGGCAAATCCCGAATATTTTTCAAGTTCGGCAATACTCAGTTCGATAACGCTGTTGCTGCTGCCGCACGCCGTAAAAACAGTATCAAACCGTTTAACCGACGTATCAAGATAAACCGTTACATCGGGATTCAATGCAAACGGACATACTCCGCCCACCGCATGACCTATAAGCGAAAGTGTCTCGTCTGCCGAAAGCATTTTAGCCTTTACTCCGAATTTTTCTTTATATTTTTTGTTGTCTGTCTTGACGTCTCCCGCCGCAACGATAAGTATAGGTTTGCCATCAACCGTAAATGAAATAGACTTTGCAATGCGGCACGGCTCACAATTCAATGCCTCCGCGGCAAGCTCTACCGTAGCGCTCGACACATCCAATTCTCTTATTCTGTTTTCAATGCCGAAGGTTTGAAAATATTGTTTTACTTTTTGTACAGCCATAATATAAGTTCCTTTGTTGTATTTTTTGTATGTGCGGTCAATCCTTTCACACGCAACAGGGTACTTTTTGTGTGTCCGATGATATTCCTTACAGTCTTTACAGTTGCCGTGCATTGCACATTTTTTGCGTTTACACGGACAAGTATAATTATTTTTGTTTATATGCATTTTGTAAATATAACCGTCTTTTCTTTCATGGAAATTTTTCGATGCTGTAATCTTATTATATATTTCCGCAACAGTTCATATTTACTCATAATTTTATATTTTTGCTTTAATAAGAAACGGGTTCAATGCATCACTGCTCCGAACCCGTTATAATACAGTTAATATTTGATATCAATTAATCAAAGTAAACCGGCTTGCCTGTCTTTGCTGAAGTATATATAGCCTCAAGAATCTGAGAAACAACCAATGCCTGCTCAGGAAGAACGCAAGGTTGTGTATCATTAATGATAGATTTAATCCACTGTCTTGCTTCGCTCTCTGAAGGATCGTTCGGAGTATAACCATCATAGAATGCTGCTCCGCCCGGCAACTCCGGCTTATGTGTATAAAGCATACCATCTTCTTCGCCGATGAATACCAAACC
>CAJLXE010000299.1 GCA_905210525.1 uncultured Clostridia bacterium
CTTGACAAAGCCGTAATAGTTTCCACAAACCTGTCCCCGCAAAAACTTGAGGATAAATATTCCGACAGAATCATGTCAAGACTATTCAATACGAACACGGCAAACACAATTTCATTATCGGGTGCCGACGTCCGTATTAAACGCAACAATATTCAGTAAAAGCCAAGAGCAACAGTTCTTGACAAAGAATATATTATTTCAAAAAATATCGGATTATCTTATTCCGAATAAAGCCGAATGGGCTATCGTAGAGCAAGAACAGATTGATCTCCCCCGAGCTTGAAGCTACTGAAATCAATCACGGCTACATACGCACATCAATTCAATCGGAATCATAATTATATTTTACCTGCACAACACGAAAGGAAATAAAAATGAGCGGTATTAAAACACGTTTCGCACCCAGTCCCACCGGATATATGCATATAGGCAACCTCAGAACAGCTCTGTATTCGTATCTTATAGCCAAGTCCAAAGGCGGCACATTTATGCTCAGAATAGAAGACACGGATCAAAACCGTTTTGTGGAAGGCGCTATGGACGTTATTTACAGAACATTGTCTATTTGCGGACTTAATTACGATGAAGGTCCGGACAAAGATATGGGCAACGGTCCATACATACAAAGTCAACGTAAAGACATATATATCAAATATGCCAAAAAATTGGTAGAACTCGGTCATGCATATTACTGTTTTTGCAGTAAAGAGCGGTTGGACGGATTGCGCGCGGATCTTGAAGCAAAAGGTTTGCCTTACGAATACGACGGTCACTGTAAAAATCTTTCTCCGGAAGAAATACAGAAAAAACTTGACGCCGGCGAGCCTTACGTAATAAGACAAATCATGCCCCGTGAAGGCGTATCCGAATACGATGACGCGGTTTACGGCAAAATTACAATAGAAAACAGCACTCTTGAAGAACAGATCCTGCTTAAATCGGACGGTCTGCCTACTTATAACTTTGCAAACGTTGTAGACGACCATCTTATGGGTGTAACACACGTTGTGCGCGGAAATGAATACATTACATCTACGCCAAAATATAATCTTCTGTACGACGCATTCGGCTGGGAACGTCCGTGTTATATACATTTACCGCTTATAACAAAAGAAGGCGGCAAAAAGCTCTCAAAGCGCGAAGGTGATGCTTCGTTTGAAGACTTTTACAATAAAGGCTATCTCAAAGAGGCGATAATAAATTATGTGGCATTGCTCGGCTGGAGTCCCGGCGGCGAAAGAGAAATATTCTCGCTTAAAGAGCTTGAGGAAATATTCTCGATAGACGGAATCAACAATTCGCCTGCAGTGTTTGATACTGTAAAATTCCGCTGGATGAACGGTGAATACATAAAAATGATGCACCCGGATGACTTCCATAAAGCAGCTCTTCCCTATTATGAAAAATGCCTTACAAAGAAACTGGAATTGAAGCGCATATCAGAGCTTTTGCAGTCACGCGTTGAAGTTCTCTCCGAAATACCCGATTACGTTGATTTCTTTGAAAACGTATGCGACTACGACGTGTCAATGTACGTTCACAAAAAGATGAAAACAACGGTAGAAGGTTCTCTCGAAACACTTAAAGAACTGATTCCGGTATTGGAAGCAATCAACGATTGGCAGGAAGAAAACATACATTCCGCACT
>CAJLXE010000300.1 GCA_905210525.1 uncultured Clostridia bacterium
GCAGACATCGGTCATAAGCGACCACATCAGGCTGTTCCACGGAGCAACTGCGCCGCCGTCAATGGTGAGCGAATCGTCAGGAACAAGAGAATCAAGATCGACTGTGCGGACAGTGCCTGTGCCGCCGCAGGTTTTACACGCACCTTGCGAATTGAACGCCATTTCCTCGGCGGACGGCGCGTAGAAATGTATACCGCACTCGGGGCAGACAAGCTCCTTTCCTGCGGCAACAGCCAAGGTCGGCTGCAGATAGTGACCGTTCGGGCAACAGTGGTTGGCAAGACGGGAATACATCAGCCTCAGGCTGTTCAACAGTTCCGTTCCCGTTCCGAACGTGCTTCTGATACCCGGAATGCCGGGACGTTGATGCAGTGCAAGCGCGGCGGGAACATATAAAACCTCATCAACGGAAGCCTTTGATGCTTGCGTCATTCTTCGGCGTGTGTATGTCGAGAGTGCCTCAAGGTAACGGCGCGAACCTTCCGCATACAATACTCCCAGTGCAAGTGACGACTTTCCCGAACCCGACACCCCCGCAATTCCTACGATTTTTCCGAGAGGTATATCTACATCAATATTTTTGAGATTGTGGACTTTTGCTCCACGGATAAGCATTTTATCAATCATTATTTCCACTCCGAATATTTAAATTCCCATTTTGTCATTTCGTAAAAACAGGCAATAAATCCTTTCCTTTGTCGGAAAACAGTATTCCGCATGAGGCTGTATATCATTGAATTGCACACGGTTCAACCCGTATTGCCGCTCCGTATACATTTAATCCGTATTTTGTTTTGAGACATTATTACAGCAGAAAATGGGACAATCTGAATATCGTAATACGCTGTACATTCAGTAATTTACGTCGTTATTATACCGCAAACGCAACCGATTCTCAACCGTATTCATTATTATCGGATTACAAACAGCGAACACGTGAAAATTTGTAATATTTCAAAAGTGTCTTGACAGTTTTTCTAAATCGTGATATACTGTACAACGTAATTTGAATATTATACCATTCATCGAACGACCCGTGTGCCGTAGCACCTACCCGTAAAAACGGAAGAAGGGTCAATGGAAGATGTCGGGTGAGCCCGGTTATTGCGTAAGCAGTAACCGGGCTTTATTTTTTCGGAGGGGTTGCATGAAAAAGGAAAACAACATTACCATAGAAGCAATACGGGCTGCCCCGTATGGTTTTACATATAAAGAATATGCGGACGTATTTGGGGAAGAGGAAGCAAAACGCTCGTTTTCGGCTCTTTACGGACGGAACCGCAACAGAAGCTATCAGACGGTATCCATAAAAACCGTTTACAAGGGAACGGATACGGATAAATACCTGTTTGAACTGCCTGACGGAAAATTTATCGAAACGGTCTGCATCAAGCGGCGGGATGGTGCCACTGTTTGCGTCAGCACGCAGGTGGGATGTCCTGTCGGTTGTGTTTTTTGTGAATCGGGCAGGAACGGTTTTGTACGAAACCTTACACCGTCTGAAATTGTACAACAGGTGATACTGATTCCGAGAAAAGTAACGCGCATAGTGTTTATGGGCATGGGCGAACCTCTTTTCAACTATGATTCCGTGATACAGGCAATTCAT
>CAJLXE010000301.1 GCA_905210525.1 uncultured Clostridia bacterium
AAATGTACAGGCGGACTTCATGCGCGCCCGGCGAAATTGCTTGCGGATACGGCGTCACGCTTTTCATCGGAAATAACGCTGTGCAACGGAGATACGGAAGGTAATGCAAAAAGCCTTTTGTCAATACTTATGCTTGGAATATCACAGAATTCGAGCGTCACGCTCAGAATATTCGGCTCAGACGAGGGAAGAGCGCTGCTTGCCATTATGAAGCTTATCGAAAATAATTTTGTTGATGCGGATGCGTTCTGAAAAATACGGATACTTCCGTTTTTAATTGATATATTTGACATTTGCGTAAAAACGGAGATAATGAAGTATGACCGAAAAAATAATATCAGTATATATTATATTTATAAATGTACTTGGTTTTGTTATGATGGGCGTGGATAAGAACATAGCGAAGAAAAACGGAGATTCCGGTGCAAAACGTATGAGAATACCGGAGGCAACTCTTTTTACGATAGCTTTGTTGCTTGGCGGCGTCGGATGCTGTATAGGCATGAAGGTGTTTCATCACAAAACCAAAAAGCTGAAATTTTACATAGGTATGCCGCTTGCGGTTATTCTTAATATAGTGACGTTATATTTTATAAATCGTTTTATCTGAAATTTTTATTTAATTGTAACATATTTGATACAAGTATCATATATAGGGAAAAACCTCCATATAAATTTATTAAGTTTATATGGAGGTTGTTGTTTATGAAGAAAATAATTTCTGCATTTCTTACCGTACTTATGATTTTTTCGGGAATATTTACCGATAAAGTGCGTGCGGATGTAATTGAATTCAAATTAACCTATGATGTTTCCGCGGCAATGCTTCTGGAATATGAGACAGGCAATGTGCTGTATTCATATAACGAGACAAAGCACGTTCCCATTGCGAGTATTACCAAAATAATGACGCTTATATTGGCGTTTGAAGCAATAGAAAACGGTACGCTCTCGTATGACAAAGTGATAACCGTAAGTGCCGATGCATCTGCAATGGGCGGCTCGGGAGTATTTTTGTATACGGGCGAACAGGTAAAAATAGAGGACTTGTTCAAGGCGATAATTGTTGCTTCCGCGAATGACGCGTGCGTGGCTATGGCGGAAACGCTTGCGGGAAGTCAGGCTCAGTTTGTTGCAATTATGAATAACAAGGCAAAAGAACTCGGTATGGCAGATACAAATTTTGTAAACTGCACAGGACTGCCGGATACTGGGTATTATTCATGCGCAAGAGACGTTGCGGTAATGTCAAGGGAACTGATGAAGCATACCGATTACTTCAGATGGAGTTCAATATGGCTTGACACTATGGATAACATACAGAATAAAACGGTAATAACAAACACAAATAAATTGGTACGCTTTTACAACGGTTGCGACGGTACAAAAACGGGTTTTACAAACGACGCCATGCATTGTATATCGGCGAGTGCAAAACGCGGAGGAGTTCGTTTTATAGCAATAGTTTTGGGCGCAAAAAGCTCAGATGAAAGATTTTCGCTGGCAAAGGAGCTTCTCAATTACGGTTTTGCAAATTATAAATCTCAGACGGTTGCCGAGAAAGGTCAAAGCTTTGAC
>CAJLXE010000302.1 GCA_905210525.1 uncultured Clostridia bacterium
ATATCATATTTTGAGATCATTTTCTTTTTTGTCACCCATCAATTGTATCATAACAAAAGTTGTCGTACAGAAAGTCTCTGTACGACATGAAGGGTATATGATAGCAATACCGGGAAAAAATCCCGACAACATCCCGATACTGCTTTCCGGCAAATGGAATTATTGTCCAGTGATATATCACTAAATATATTATAATACACTATGCCGTAAATGTCAATAGCTTTTTTGAATATTCATAAAATTTTTTATTTGCAAAGCAAAAATAAAAAGCAGGAGATAATCCCCTGCTTCGTTGCTGTGTATTGTATCCGTAATCAATCAAGATATTTAACATGATTGATATATGTAGAACCTTCTCCGAATGTTTCGCTGTTGTCTTTGAAGAATGAATCCACATAAGAATCCTTATAAATGTAAATTACGATTTTGTCAGTATAAGATAAAATACGATAGCCTATTGCTTCCACGCTCTTCGGAATCGTAATCTGTTCAAGATTAATGCATCTGCTGAAAGCTTCATTATTTATTGTTTTTACGCCTTCTTTGATTGTAACCGTTTTAAGCTCGGAACAGTTATAAAAAGCATTATCGCCTATTGTTTCGACATTTGACGGAATCGTTATCGAAGTAAGCTTTCTGCAAGCACGGAAAGCGCCGCCGTAAATTGTTTTTACAGTATCCGGAATTGTAAAAGCTTCTATATTTTTGCTTACGCAAAGATAAAGATTTGTCATGTCTTTGTTATAAAGAATATTGTTTACATAAGTAAAATCACTGCCCTGCTCAAAGAGTACGTTTGTGAGCGAATCTCCGTAAGCAAACACGTCAATCGGAATTGTCTTTACAGATGCCGGAATTGTTACCTCTTTAAGCTTGCATATAAACTGCGAACCGCCGCTGAATACCTTTGATTTGTAGCAAAGCGCAACGGAATCCAATGCAGTAACGGGATATCCGTCAATTTCGGACGGTATGGCAGCTTCCTCGGCTTCGCCCTCGTAACCGCGGATAATAACCTCATTATTTTCTATGGAATAGCTCCAGCCGTCCTCTGTTTTGTTATATTTAACAGGCTCAAGCGTCGGCTTGGGAGTTACCTCCACAAGATATTTTTCTGTCGGCGTCGGAGACGCTGTGCTGCATCCCGCAAACAATACTACGGCAGATATGCATATAAGTAAGCTTGCAATTATTTTCTTCATACGTTACCTTCCTTAAACTCAGTCAAAGACTTTTCGGTTTCAGCCTAAGACATATTTACCCGTACATTATACTAAATATAATGAACATTGTCAAGCAATTAATTAAAAAAAACGCAATTGCTTAAAATTTATTTACAAAAACGTATGTCCGGATAAAACGCCGTACAATATAATATTGTCGTGTAACACATAAATGCCGTGCGACAATTTTCCGCAGTTTATATTGTTGTTGTGTAAAAAATGTACTTGACAAAATGTAATAAATAGTGTAGAATATAATTACTTTATACGTTTTGTGACGCAGGTGTAGCTCAATGGCAGAGCTTCGGCTTCCCAAGCC
>CAJLXE010000303.1 GCA_905210525.1 uncultured Clostridia bacterium
CCGGCCGCCGCAACGATGAAGATCAGGCAAACAGCTTCTATATTGATATGCGCGGAAAAATAATGAACTTATATACCGCAGTTTCCGGCGCAAGTGCGTTTTTGTCTCCCGAAATAATAGCAATAGATGACAATACATTGGAAGCCTTCTATAAAGAGCTTCCCGAGCTTGAACTGTACAGACGCGCATTGGATAAAGAACGCCTTATGAAAGATCATATTCTTTCGGAAAATGAAGAAAAAATACTTGCCTCTGTATCGCAGGTTGCAAACTCAGCAGAAAACATAAATTCCGTATTTATGAATGCCGATATCAGGTTTCCCGAGGTTACGGACAGCAACGGGAAAAAATACATTCTTACTCAGGGAACATATATAAATCTTCTTCACAGCTCCGACAGAACGCTCAGAAAAAATACGTTTGAAACGTTTTACGGAGTTTTCGACAGCTTCAAAAACACCATAGCCGCAACACTCGACGGACAAATGAAACAACTCAAATTTTATGCTGACATCCGTCACTATCCTTCGACAATCGAGGCTTCTCTCAGCCACACCGAGGTTCCGTGCGAGGTTTATTATAATCTTATAGATACAGTTCATGCAAATATTGACAAAATGTATAAATATATAGCTCTTCGCAAAAAGCTCATGGGTGTTGACGAATTGCATATGTATGATATATACTGTCCGATAGTAAGCGAAATGAACAAAGAACTTACATTTGAGGATGCAAAGAAAAATGTTCTTGAAGGACTTTCGGTTCTCGGCGACGAATATATAGCTATACTCAAAAACGGATTTGAAAACCGCTGGATAGACGTATATGAAAATGAGGGTAAAAGAAGCGGAGCCTATTCCGCAGGAGGCAGACCTCATCCCTATGTGCTTTTGAATCACAAAAACAACATAGATTCGCAGTTTACTCTCGCTCACGAAATGGGTCATTCACTTCATTCGTATTTTTCCATAAAAAATCAGCCTGTAATATATTCCGACTATGTCATATTCGTCGCAGAAGTCGCATCCACCTGCAATGAAGTTCTGCTCATGAAATATCTGCTCGCCAAAACAACCGATAAAAAAGAACGGGCATATCTTATAAATTACTTCCTTGAGCAATTCAGAACAACTCTGTACAGACAGACAATGTTCGCGGAATTTGAGCTTGAAATGAACCGTATGTGCGCAAACGATGAAAGTCTTACAGCAGATGCCCTGAACAACCGTTATTATGAGCTTAACAGAATCTATTACGGAGAAGGCATGGTTGTTGATGACGATATCAAGCTTGAATGGGCAAGAATTCCACACTTCTTTTACGATTATTATGTATTCCAGTATGCAACGGGCTTTGCGGCGGCAGTTGCCATTGCAGACAGAATAACCCGTGAAGGAAAAAATGCCGTAAAAGATTATATAAGCTTTTTGTCGGGAGGATGCAGTAAAGATCCTATCTCTCTGCTCAAAATAGCGGGCGTTGATATGGCTTTT
>CAJLXE010000304.1 GCA_905210525.1 uncultured Clostridia bacterium
GGTTTATGTTTAAAGTTTTCGGGGTCAAGGGGGACTTTTACAAAAGTCCCCCTTGAAAAAGTTCCCCTTGCAAAAAATCAATAAATTTTAACCTTAAACGTATATATTTCATCTCCGCCCTTGAATAGCATACAATCTATAACATCATCTTGGAACGAGCCATTGCGCGGACAGCTTACACTGAACGACGCTATGGAAGCTCCTATGTTTTCAAATTCGGTTATGCTTTCACGCACAAATTCTGTGCCCAATGCGTCAGTTGCTCTGTAAATTTCAACCTGTCTCGGAGCAAGACGACCATCCATCGGTACTGCAAATATATAAAGATTTCCCGATTTTGACTGAGCCATTCTCATTGCGTAATTAATCTTTTTAAGCATATTTGCATCGGTAATCGCAAAATCGATAGGTTCATTGTAAATACACTTTGTACCCTCATATATTGCATGACGCATTTCTTCAGATATAATCCCGTCCGGATCTCCGTTATACAAATTATAATTAAGCATTCTCACAGTATATAATATATGCAATCTGCCGTCCGCATCCATAAATGCGTCTCCAAGCTGATTGTTTGTTACGTTCGGTGCAATGCCCTCACTGCCACGGCTGTAATCTGCTTCGTGAATAACGATCGACGAATAGCTCTCTTTTGTAAGATCCGGTATTACAATCATATCAAGCTGATCCCACACATAATCCGCATACTTAGGTCTCGGCGGCTTATTCGGATTCCTGTTCGGTTTAAATTCCAGATCTACAAATCCCGTAGGAATGTCTCTGTTTGCAATCATAACAACGCCTCCGTTGCCGTCCGGGAAACAATACATATAAGCATGTCTGAGTATATCCGTCTGAACAGTATAATTGCTGTCCAACCACTTCATATCGTTCATGTCAAATGTAAACCACGACAACATTCCCGGTTTATTACCGCCGTTATACATGGCATATATCTTTCTGTTCTCAAAATCAAACACCGGCTGCGAATAACCAAATCCGTTTGCGCTTATTGCCCCCATTTGCTGTTCTTTTTTATACTCTGTCACCTTATCCGTCTCAGCGTCTATTCTGTACAGCGCAAGCCATGCTATTTCCGGAATTTTTCCGCCGTTAAGCTTATTTATAGGGAAAGTGGCAACGTAAACATCACCGTTAGTATCTGCCGCAACGTTTACAAGCGCCGCATCATACGGACACCAGTCTTGATACAGCACTGTGGCATTATTATCAGCATCCGTTTTTACTATATAAAAATAATACTTGCCGCCGGATTCATACGATACGAAAGCAATATATGTGCCGTGATCCGTGTGGCATATTCTCGGCTGATGACCTCCGTGATATCCGTTTGCACCCGTTGTAATACCGGCTCTCTCGCAAATGGCTATCGCCTCAGACACAGTTGCAGACGGTGTCGGCGTCGGTGTAGGAGCAATCGTCGGTGTAGGCTCAAGTGTAGGCGTAGGCTCTGGACT
>CAJLXE010000305.1 GCA_905210525.1 uncultured Clostridia bacterium
TTGGAAAAAATAAACAGTCAGATTCGGGAAATTTGTACACGGATGCAATAATTGCGGGATTTTTGTCTATCAAATTTGGGATTTTAATTGAAAGGATGGGATAGTATGTTATACGAGAGACTTAAAGAATTAAAAAGTGAAAAGAACATGACTATTCAGGAAATATCAGACAAGAGCGGAGTGCCCTCAAGCACTGTCAGCAGAATATTTTCGGGACAAACAGATAATCCGAGTTTTCAGAATATTTGTGATATAATTGTTGCAATGGAAGGCTCACTGGATATAATTGCAGGTATTTCAAGTGCCGACCGTACAGAAAAAGAATATGATTCAAATGCCGTTTTAATGCAATTATGCAGGGAGCGTATTGAAGATAAAGACAGAGAAATTAAAAAATGGACAGGCATGGTACGTATGCTGTGGATTGCTTTTTTGGCACTTGTATTTATTGTAATGATTATATTGATTATAGATCTTTTACATCCGGAATTCGGCTTTATCAGATATTGATATAAAATGTTACATCAACCGTATATAACAACAATGAAAGACCGATGTGTTTTGCATCGGTCTTGTTTTGTTATGCGGTTACGGATAGGCGGAAAATCTATACGATACTGCATTGAGAAGATACGGCAAAAATAAAAAAAGAGACGTTTATTTGTTGAATTTTACTGCGAAATAATGTATAATATATGAAGAAAATTTTGACGTAAGGAGTTTTGTAATGAGTCAGGCAGATATAATTTTTATAGACATGGTAAAGGATATTCTTAAAAACGGATACAGCACGAAAGGGCAGAAAGTCAGACCTGTATGGGCAGATACGGGTGAGCCGGCTCATTCCATAAAAAAATTCGGCGTTGTAAACAGATATGATCTTTCAAAGGAGTTTCCTATTCTTACTCTGCGTCCTACGTCAATGAAGGTTTCGGTGGATGAAATTCTGTGGATATGGCAGAAAAAATCAAACAATATAAAAGATCTCGGCTGGCATATATGGGACGCATGGGCAGATGAAGACGGCAGTATAGGTAAGGCGTACGGATATCAGCTCGGCGTAAAGCATCAGTACAAAGAAGGTATGTTTGATCAGGTAGACAGAGTTCTTTATGATCTTAAACATAATCCTCAGAGCAGAAGAATAATTACAAACATATATGTTCACAGCGATCTGCACGAAATGAATCTGTACCCTTGTGCGTACAGCATGACTTTTAATGTGACCGGAAACAAATTGAATGCGATATTGAATCAGCGTTCTAATGATATATTGCCGGCAAACAATATGAACGTTGTGGAATATGCGGTTCTTGTTCATATGCTGGCGCAGGTATCGGGGCTTGAGGTCGGAGAACTTGTACACGTTATTGCAGACGCACATATTTACGACAGACATATTCCGCTGGTGAAAGAAGTGCTGGAAAAACCGCGCCACGCCGCGCCGAAACTGATTGTAGATCCGTCCGTG
>CAJLXE010000306.1 GCA_905210525.1 uncultured Clostridia bacterium
ATAGGAGTGTACAATTCATAAGGAAGACCTAACATCCTATATATAAGTCCGGAATAGAAATCTACGTTTGCGCTTACGCCTTTGTACATTTTTCTTTTTTCCGCAATTATTTCCGGTGCAAGTGTGGCGACTGTCTCATAAAGCTCATATTCTTCTTCAAAGCCCTTTGCAACGGAAAGTTCTTTTGCACATTCCATAAGTATATCGGCTCTCGGGTCGGAAAGAGAATATACAGCGTGCCCCATGCCGTATATAAGTCCCGCTTTATCAAAAGCCTGTTTGTCGAGCAGCCTTACGAGATAATCCTTGACAGCGTTTTTATCGCGTGTGTCGATGTTTTTTTTCATATCGTCGAACATACGCACTACTTTTATATTTGCGCCTCCGTGACGCGGACCTTTCAGAGAACCCAATGCTGCCGCAACGGATGAATATGTATCCGTGCCTGATGATGTTACAACGTGCGTTGTAAAAGTGGAATTGTTTCCGCCTCCGTGTTCGGCGTGCAAAACGAGCGCAAGATCAAGTATTTTTGCTTCGAGGTGTGAATATTCGCCGCTTTCACGAAGTATATGCAGCAGGTTTTCCGCTGTTGCAAGCTCGGGATCCGGCAGGTGAATAAAAAGGCTTTTACTTTTATGATAATGCATGAACGATTGGTAACCGTAAACTGCGAGCAGAGGAAATACTGATATAAGCTGAAGACTTTGCCGGAGTATGTTGGCAACGGATATGTCATCCGGATTTTCGTCGTATGTATATAATGCCAGAACGCTTCTGGAAAGTATATTCATCATATCTTTGCCGGGAGCCTTCAATATCATGTCACGGACAAATGATGTGGGCAGACTGCGATAATCGGCAAGCTCCTGAGTAAACCGTTCAAGCTGTTTTCTGTCGGGAAGCTCTGAAAACAAAAGCAAATATACGGTTTCCTCAAATCCGAAGCGTTCATCCTTCATGAAGCCGTTTACAATATCACGGATATTTATTCCTCTGTAATAAAGCTCTCCGCGGCAGGATATTTCGTTTCCGAGTGCATCTGTTTCTTTTGCTTTTATTCTCGAAATTTCTGTGAGACCTGTGACTACTCCTTTTCCGTTGACGTCCCTGAGTCCGCGATACACGTGATTTTCTGTGTACATTTCAGGTTTTATGCCGTTATTTTTATCCGCAAGCGCAGCTAACTCCGATATGTAAGGGGTTATTTCAGAATAAGATTCTTTCATATATAGTTATCTCCTTTCACGTATTAATTTTTTATATGATATCAAATCAATTTTCAATTTATTTATTTCCGGAACTGTTTTTCAAAGAATATGTTATAGTTTAAGCGAATATTTAATTATCCGGTATTGACTTAACCGAAAATAATACCCGGCAAATATATCGGAATGAACAAAAACATAATAGATGAGACCGGATATTCAGAATATATTAAATATACTCTTCCT
>CAJLXE010000307.1 GCA_905210525.1 uncultured Clostridia bacterium
GGAAACATATAAAACTGTATGCATATCCAAAGCATAAGAGTTACTCCGAATATACCGCCAAGCACCGCTCCGGATTTTTTACGCGCAAGCAACAGTCCTGCTGCCGTCAAATTTGTAATGCCGTTTACAATCAAAAGCGAAATTCCCGAAAAAATTAAATCATTAAACAATACATCCGCAAACGGAAGCTTCTTGAAATACGGTAGCATAGCGTCCATACCCATAAGTTTTCCCGTGGGATCAATAAGCATAAAAGCTGCCCCCATAACAGCACCGATACCTATAAACAGCGTCCAGAAAATAAGAAGCTTTCTTGCCGTATTATATCTTGATTTCATGATGTTCACCCTTATTCAGATTTACCGTAATGTAAATCTGCCTCAGTTTTACTAAAAAAAACATACGCATATACCATATATTGCTCAACATATCTTCGTCAAAGAGCCAAACATGAACTTATTATAGAACAGAATTGATTTTTTGTCAATATTTTTAACATGACGCATATATATGATTTACTTTTTTAAAAGTATGTGTTATAATGTTTGTATTACTACTTTGGAGGACACATTATGAATTTATGGGAAAATACGCCCGGACTTTGCGAAGAAATACCTACGCTCACATATTATCCGGCAGCAGATAAAAAAAGCGATGCGGCAATCATTATATTTCCCGGAGGTGCATATACGCACAGAGCGCCTCACGAAGGCAAAGGATACGCCGATTTCTTAAACTCGGTAGGCTTTGACGCATTTGTATGCGATTACAGAGTAAGTCCGCACAGATTTCCGCTTGAATTGCTCGACGCAAGACGTGCGGTACGGACAGTTCGTTATTACGCCGATAAATACGGCATAAACAAATCAAAAATAATTGTAATGGGCTCTTCCGCAGGCGGAAGTCTTGTTTCTCTTCTCTGTACATATAAAAAGCCGATAGATTTTGAAGGCGTTGATGACATTGATAAAGAGGACTTCATGCCCAACGGACAGATTCTCTGCTACCCCGTTATTACTCTTGCCAATGACAATGTAACTCATATGGGTTCAAAAATAAGCCTCTTCGGAAAAGAAAATATAGGAATGGCTGCTGCTATGTCGCCTGAACTCAACGTTGTTCCTACAACTCCTCCTGCATTTATATGGCACACTGCGGCAGACGACGGAGTAAGCGTTTTGAATTCATATATGTACGCTACTGCACTGAAAAACAACAATGTGCCCACGGAAATGCATATATTCCCTTTCGGTCGTCACGGGTTGGGGGTTGCAAGCGAGAACGAACACGTTGCACAATGGACCGGTCTTTTACATAACTGGCTGAAACTGATGTTTGCTTGATAAAAACATAAATACAATAAAACCAAAAACAGAGCCGATTGCACAAAATCAATGCAAAACGCTCTGTTTTTTTATTTTTTCCTCAAAATATATA
>CAJLXE010000308.1 GCA_905210525.1 uncultured Clostridia bacterium
ACATATATATTATACAACTTTAAATATCTTTTGTCAAGTGTTTTTTTGTCGTTCACAAATTATTAAAATTTGGTGCAGGCAAACAGTTTTACCTGCACCAAAATGTACCGACGTATATTCAGCGCATTATTTCGTTATAGTCAAAATATCCGAGCATTTCCGGCAATATAACGGACAGCTCATCACAGTAGTTTTGCGCAAACGGCTTTATGTAATTGTCATATACGCTTATAGGTAATCCATTTCCATACTCAACGCCGACATTTTTATTCAAAAATGCCGCAATCACGCCGTAAACTCCGTATTTGCTTTCACAGTAAAGAGTAATTTCGCTTTCTTCAAGACCGTAAACCTCGCCGAGCATATCTATTGCACGCAAAACATCGTAGCTTCTCAATGCTGTCATACTGTCACTCATATACAAAAGATCACTGCAAAGCTTATACAGTGTTCCGTATTTTGCTTTTTTCCCTTTTGCATTTATATCGTCAACAGATATATACCCTTCTCCGCTTACGTCAAGCACCATAACTTCATAGCCTTCCGCACACTTATGCTCTATCCATGCTTCATGCTCCGATATTGCCTTTGTACCGTTTTCCCACAGCGCAATTACTACCGGGAGCTTCTTATTTTCATATTTTACGTTTCTTATCAGAAAAGCAAAATTGAAAAGATCCTTTTGCGAATGCCAGAATACAGGCGATGTTATGTATTTATCATTCTTTGTCTGTTCAAGCTTTCTTATAAAGAAATCATACGGTACTCTGTACGAATAAACCTTTTTTCTCAGCCACGTTTCCGCTTTTTCAAGTCTTTCCGCATCTGAAAGCGAATGTCTTTTATCAAATAATTCTTTCGCAATGTCAATGTTTTCATCATACAGAAATCTGGCGTCTTTTATCTCCCCGCGGACTCTTCCCGAAACCGTATTGTAAAAATCCTCCGACGGTTTTATTTTATAACCGTCATTATCAATATCGATATCTTTGCCGAGAAGATGCTTTGCAAAAAACTTTGCGGCACAACGCTGCAAGTACGGCGTATATTGGTGAAGTGCGTTATCCCGAAACCAGTAAAGGTTTTCACGTTTCCCGTATATTTCATAAAAACGTGACGCCTCATTGACTGTATCTCTTGTTCCCTCAAGCGTAAAAAAGTCATAATTTACCGTCAGTATTGCAAGCGGCTTCGGTGCAAAATTTATTATAGGATCTATATGGTCATATCCTGCTTCCGTTATGCCGTACCATATCTGCTCCGAATCCTGAGGCTCGCCCGAATACATATAAGATTCACGGCTTGTAACAAACGTCGCCGGTGCCGCAGCAGCAATTCTGTCATCCGCAGCCATCATTGCCATTGTCTGGGTTCCTCCGCCCGAATTTCCCGTAACGCCTATTCTTTTAGGATCTATTTCAGGTCTT
>CAJLXE010000309.1 GCA_905210525.1 uncultured Clostridia bacterium
TGATCTCCATGTTCTTGCTTCGTATACTCCATCAATAAATACAACTTTGTTTATCGGTGCGGTTGCGCTCGGCGTGGGGATATTCCTTGCTATGGCAGTACTGAGAATCATATTCAACGTCAAGATAAAATACATATTGCTTGCTTCGTATGCTATCGTGTTTATTTTGGCATTCATGGCTCCTGCTGACTTTTTGCCTGTTGCATTTGATGCCGGCGGCGCCACAACGGGAGTTATGTCCGTTCCGTTCATAATATCCATAGGCGCGGGTATTTCCGCTATATCGTCAAACAATTCCGGGGATAATGACAACTTCGGTATAACAGCCATATGCTCTGTAGGACCTATACTTGCGGTTATGCTGCTCGGAATTATAAACGGAGCGGATATGTCCGATTATACGTCTGATGTAATGAGCGCATTTGCGGATTCAAAAGAAATGGGGTTGTCTTTTATAAGCGCAATTCCGGGATATATGTTTGAGGTTGCAAAAGGCATTCTTCCGATAGTACTGTTTTTTATTGTATATCAATGGATAGTGGCTCCTGTAGGAAGACGCGAATTGAAAAGTATACTTGTGGGAGCAATAGTATCATATGTAGGAATAGTATTCTTTCTGACAGGTGTTAATCTCGGATTTATGCCTGTCGGAAGTTATCTCGGCGACTTCATAGGAAAGTCCGATTTTTACTGGATAATTGTGCCGACGGGAATGGTGTTGGGATATTTTATAGTCGCGGCAGAACCTGCTGTAAAAGTACTTGAAACGCAGGTTGAAACAGCAACGGCAGGCACTATTCCGCCTAAAGCACTTTCACGCTCTCTTGCAATAGGTGTTTCGCTTGCAACAGGAATAGCAATGCTCAGATCTATTACAGGAATACCGATAATGTATTTTGTAGGACCGTGCTATGCACTGGCTGTTGTAATATCATTTTTTGTTCCTGGTGTATTTACGTCCATAGCCTTTGATGCCGGCGGCGTTGCTTCAGGTGCTATGGCAGCAGGATTTCTTCTTCCTCTCGCAGTAGGCACGTGCGGAGCAAGAGGCGGTAATGTTATGGAGGACGCTTTCGGTGTTATTGCACTTGTTGCGGCAGCTCCGGCAATAACGATACAGATACTCGGACTTACATATAAATTACAGCATTCACGTGCCCAGAAAGCGCAGCAGAATGTATCTGTTCCCGATACGGAAATATTCGAGTTCAGTTGTGTGAAAAAAGAAGTCTGAAAAACTTTTACAGTTTGTTTTTTCAGCGTAAAGAAAGGAAACGGTATAGGTATGCAGGATCTGTTTGTTTTAATAACTATAATAAAAAGCGACGATTCAAATGCATTTTTGGAATTCTTCAGGAAGCATGAATCTGTCTGCGAATATACTCAGCTGGGCAGAGGCGCGGCTCATTCCGAAATGCTCG
>CAJLXE010000310.1 GCA_905210525.1 uncultured Clostridia bacterium
CGACCTTCGGGGAAGATCACGTATACAATCAGGCGGACGCCGCGGGATTCATCAATCTGTTCGGACTGCCCATCAAGGTGCAGGCGCAGGTGGACGCAAAGCTGAAAAAATAAAAGAGGAAAATACGCATGGCGAAGATGTGGGCGGGAAGGACCGACGGACTTCTCAATCAAGAGGCGGACGATTTCAATTCTTCCATTCATTTCGATTCAAAAATGTACAAGCAGGATATTACGGGTTCTGTACAGCACGCGGCAATGCTTGCGGCTTGCGGAATTATTACCGAAAACGAAAGTGCGGCTATAATTTCGGCGCTCGGAGATATTCTTGAGGACATTGAATCGGGAACTCTTGCCATTGACCCGGAAGCGGAAGACATACATATGTTTGTCGAGGCGGAGCTTACGAAGCGCATCGGCGATGTGGGTAAAAAACTTCATACGGCGCGAAGCAGGAACGATCAGGTGGCGCTCGATATAAGAATGTATCTGAGAGACGAAACAAATGAAGTATTAAAGCTTATTTATGAGCTTATTTCAGCCGTATGCGATAAGGCAAAAGAAAACCGGAACGTTATAATGCCGGGATATACGCATCTCCAGAGAGCACAGCCGATAACGTTTGCTTATCATCTTATGGCATACGCCATGATGTTTATGCGTGACGCGGGAAGACTCGGCGATGCACTTGCAAGAATGAATTATTCTCCTCTCGGTTCGTGTGCCCTTGCGGGTACAACTTATCCGACAGACAGGGAAATGACGGCAAAACTGCTTGGCTTTGACGGTATAACAATGAACGCAATGGACGGTGTATCGGACAGGGATTTTTGCGTGGAACTGCTTTCGGCTTATTCGCTTATAATGACGCATTTGTCGCGTTTTTCCGAAGAAATAATACTTTGGTCAAGCTGGGAATTCAAATTTGTGGAATTGGACGACGCTTATACCACGGGTTCATCTATTATGCCTCAGAAAAAGAATTCCGATATGGCGGAGCTTGTACGCGGTAAAACCGGCAGGGTGTACGGAGATCTTATGGCGCTTCTGACAGTGCTCAAGGGTTTGCCTCTTGCATACAATAAGGATATGCAGGAGGATAAAGAATCCGTATTTGATGCGCTTGAGACGGTACAAAAATGCCTTGACGTATTTGCACCCATGGTGAGAACAATGAAGGTAAATTCAGCAAATATGTATGCGGCGGCGCAGAAAGGCTTTATAAATGCAACGGATCTGGCGGATTATCTTGTAAGAAAGGGATTGCCGTTCAGAACGGCATATAAAATTGTAGGCGGTATAGTGTCCGAATGTATAAAAAACAATACGGTGCTTGACGACATGAAATTGGAGGATTATAAAAAATTCTCAGAGCTTTTTGAAA
>CAJLXE010000311.1 GCA_905210525.1 uncultured Clostridia bacterium
GTTGCGGGCAGTAGCAGTGTAAACCTTGCAACGGGCAGTATGATAATAAATAATCCGCTGATTTCAACAACAGACAGTCTTATGCCGTATACGGTATCACTGATTTATGATACGGCAAGAGCGAGCACAAACATAAGTTCGTATATGCCGGACGGCTTCAAGCTTAATTTGTTTGAGCAGATTGTTCCGAGCAACGTGACCGAAAACGGAAGCGCTGTAAGAACATATATTCTTACGGACACGGACGGAACAGAGCATCGTTTCTATCCTGTTTCATCAGATACGTCATACAGAGATGAAGACGGACTTCAGTTACAGCTTACTACTCCGGGACTTAATTTGTCCGGAAATATGTATATTACAGATGTGAATAAAACTGTGCGCAGATACAAAGAGGTACAGACGATAAGCAAGTGGGTTCTGAGTGAAATAACCGATAAAAACGGTAATAAACTGAGTTTTGCTTTCGATTCGTCGTCAAGACCTATATCAATTTCCATGACTCCGTCCGGCGGCAGTGCGATAACGCACCTTACCATTTCATATAATTCAAGCGGAAAGCCGTATATAATATGGAATCAAAATACAAAGGACGCTGTAATATTCAGATATTCGGCAACCTATAACGGGGATGTGGCATCGTCTGCGGGCAAGTATCTGCGCGAGGTTGTCTTTGCGCACGGCTCTGCAAGCGTTACTGCGGCAAACTGGCTTAATTTCTACAATAATGCAAGCACTGCTACCAATATTACGGTGGACGGCGCTGCACATTATTGGTATGACAGTTCGGGTTATATAACGTCGGCGGAAGACGGGCCTTCAAAGTATACGTTAATTTACGATTACAGCGCATCCCGCGTATCGGGAATCAGTGAATTGGGATATCCTGCACAGGGGCAGGAGATTAAATTTGAATATTTCACCGGATATACCGAAGTCAAAACAAGCGGTAAAGATGATCAGCTCGATACTTCCGATGACATTATCAGCCGGTATGTGTTTGACAGTTCCGGAAGAACGGTAACGTCGTATTCAATGGATAGTGCACGCACGCAAATATACGGTGTTTCAAGCGGAGAATATGAAGCTGAAAATAAAAATGCTGCAAACCGCTTGAAAATGTCGTCTGTTTCGGGAGGAACATCTGCAAATTACCTGCTTAACGGCGGATTTGAAGAAATAGACGGGCTTCTTTACTGGGGAAAAACAGGAACTGTAACATATACTTCGCAAAGCACACTTGACGGAGCCGCGGCATGGCTTACAGTCGGCGCCAATGCAACGTCTTCCATATATCAGGATACGTGGTTGCGTGCAGGTACTTATACGTTGTCCGCCGACATAGATAATACTAAGTTAAAAGGCGCGGAAATATGGAT
>CAJLXE010000312.1 GCA_905210525.1 uncultured Clostridia bacterium
AATTGTATATAGCTTTTTTACGCTTGTAATTTTATGGATAATGTGGTACAATAAGTTAAAATCGGAGTTTTTATATTCCTTTGATTAATTCTATTCGGTATGCAGAAAATAATCATACATTCGTAAATTTTGATTTTGTATGCTGCAGAAAACGGGAAACGGTGATTTTATGGGAACACTATTGATATCTGCCTTGGGCGGTATAATGATTTTTATTATTTTTGCACTGATAATTGCAATTCCGTCCATAATAACGGCATTCGGATATAAAAAAGGCATATATTGGCTGGCAGGGCTTAACGTACTGGTAGCGGGAGCCGTAGCTTTAATGGGAGGTCTGTTTGCGGGACTTTGCACACTGCTGGCATTATTGCCGTTTACGTACATTATTATGTACTGCATATCTCAGAAAATAGGTTTCACACGTTCTGTTGCGGTGGGAACATTTTCACTTATCGTATCCGCAATTGTGATATATTTTATAGTGGAAAAAGGCTCTTCGGGTGTTGTGGTTGATTCGGTTAAAGCATATATAAACGACATTGCACCGCAGGTAAAGGAGTATCTGAGTTCACTTTCGATGAAAGTGGAAGTCAATGAAATTGTTGACATTATGACGGAATATGTTTTTCTTTCGGTTCCGACAGTGTTGGTGATATCCGCACTTATAACCTGCATGGCGACATATTCGTTTACGGTGTCGTATCTGAACAATAAGGAAAACGCAGGTATTCCTTACGTAAAGTTTGAGTTGTGGGATTTCCCGCAAAAAATAGGCTGTTTTATACTTATAGCATTTTTTATAGTGTCTGTTTTCTGGAATATTGGCTTTGTGTGGGCGGAATCTTTGTTTGTTATGATCGTCAGCCTATATATTCTTATGCTAGGGATACAGGGCGTAAGCTGTGCGTACTTTTTTGAAAAACAGCATAAAATTCCTACAGTTCCGGCATTTATAATTATTTCTGCCGTTATTGCCGTATTTCCGATGGCAATGATTATATTAGGTTTTGCGGATAAGATTTTCAGACTCAGATTTTCCTACATGGTAAGACACGGAATGATAAAAGTAAGGACAACAATGAACATGAATGTAAAGACTCCGTACGGCTCGGACGACAATACGAATACGGACGGCAAGGATACGGAAAGCGAGACTCATCATGACGGCAGCGATGCGGATGAAGATAAAAAAGACGACAGCGATGCAGATGAGGGTAATAAAGACGACAGCGATAATGACGACAGTCACAATAACAATAATAACAATAACGACAATAATGACAATAATAATGAACAGTGAGGTACAGATATGAAAGTTATATTATTACAGGATGTTAAATCACAAGGCAAGAAAGATGATGTTAT
>CAJLXE010000313.1 GCA_905210525.1 uncultured Clostridia bacterium
TGACGGACTTAAGCACAGAAAAGATTCTTAATATATTTTTTAATAAACAGTTAATTTTCAGCTTTATATATTGACTTGCGGAGCTTAAAGGTATAAAATAATTATTAAACAGGGAAGCGTAGCTCAGTTGGTCAGAGCGTTCGGTTCACATCCGAGAGGTCAAGGGTTCGAGCCCCTTCGTTTCCACCAACGGGCAGTGCTCGCACCTTGTTTCGGGTGATGCGCAGTACAATGCAGATTTTTACAACACGATGAGGAAGACGGTTTGTTTTGTAGTTATTTATACCCGTAAAAATGAGATTATAAAATAAAAAATCCTATCATATGAATGGTAGGATTTTTGCTTTACATTAATTTACACCGTATAATGTTTGCGTTTTATTACAGTTTTCAATATACTTTGCCGATACACAGTACTTTTTTACAAATCATATTTTTGGGCAAGTGCACTGTTTACAAGACCTTTGAAAAGAGGATGCGGTTTTGTCGGTCTGCTCTTGAATTCGGGATGATACTGTACGCCTATGTAGAACTTGTTCTGAGGAATTTCAATAGTTTCAACAATACGGTTATCCGGAGAGGTTCCGCTTATAACAAGCCCACTATCAGTCAAAATTTCTCTGTATGTATTGTTGAATTCATATCTGTGACGGTGACGTTCGGAAATTATATCTGTACCGTAACATTTTTCCATGAGGGTTCCGTGTGTAATTTTGCACGGATATGCACCTAAACGCAGTGTACCGCCTTTATTTATGTGCTCGTTTTGATCCGGCATAAAATCTATAACCTTATTTTTTGACGTATCGTCAAATTCTCCGGAATTTGCGTCCGTTAAGCCACACACGTTTCTTGCGTATTCGATTACGGCAATCTGCATTCCGAGACAAATACCGAGATACGGCACATCATTTTCTCTCGCATATTTTGCCGCTGCTATTTTTCCTTCTATGCCTCTGTTGCCGAAGCCGCCCGGGACAATCAATCCGTCGCAGCCTGACAAAATCTCTGCGGCATCCGTAACCGTTTCGCTGTCTATCCATTTTATATCAACGTATGCGCCGCATTCATAACCTGCGTGGTTCAGGGCTTCCGCAACGGAAAGATACGCATCACGAAGCTGAACATACTTTCCGATAAGTCCTATTGTGACATTTTTTGTTCTGCTGTGAATATTATTGATCATTTCAAGCCATGATGTGAGATCCGGTTCCGGTGCCGTAATGCCGAGTTCTCTGCACACAACCTCTGAAAAATGGCTTTTTT
>CAJLXE010000314.1 GCA_905210525.1 uncultured Clostridia bacterium
GTTTGTGAAAAAAAGACAGCGCCTAAGCTTGATGAAGAGGACGATATTCTTTATAAAAGGAGAATAAAAGGAGCGCTTAAGGAAACGGTGTATATGGCTCTTAAGGAGTTTACGGGCAGGAGTCTTCCTTACGGTATGCTTACGGGAGTGCGTCCGCTTACACCGGCAAAAAGATATTTAGCGGAATATACCCCTTCAAAAGCCGAGGAACTTTTGCAAAAGGAACTCGACGTTTCGCCTGCTAAAGCAAGCTTGCTCACGGAAACGGCACTTGTTCAGAGAGCTTACGAATCAAAAGAAGACAATGCTTCATTATATATACATATTCCATTTTGTACTACAAGATGTAATTACTGTTCTTTTCCTTCAGAGCTTATCGGTAAGGCAGAACCTTTGTTTGACAGATACATGGACGCGCTTGAAAAAGAAGTTCGCTTTATAACGGATAATGCGCGTGAAAAATTTGAAGCTTTGTATGTCGGGGGAGGCACGCCGACTTCATTGCCGTATAAGCATTTTGTAAAGCTTATGGATATATGCAGTAATGCTGCATCGGCGCGTTCGATAAAGGAATTTACGTTAGAGGCAGGCAGACCGGATACAATTGACAGGGAAAAACTGAAATTGATGCGGGATGCTGCTGTTACGAGAATAAGCATAAATCCGCAGACTATGAACGACAAAACGCTTGAGCTGATAGGCAGGAAGCATACGTCGGAGGACATTGTAAGAACATTTGAACTTGCAAGAACCATGGGCTTTGACAATATAAATATGGATCTTATAATGGGACTTACGGGCGAAACCGAGGATGATGCGGCAAATACATTTGAAAAAGTGTTGGCGCTTGAGCCGGACGGAATAACGATTCATGTACTTGCACTGAAGCACGCATCACAGCTTAACAGAGACGGTGCGGATATATTTTCAGGGGCGCATGATTTTGGCAGAGTGACTGAAAAATATGAAAGCATTTTCAGACAGAAAGGCTATATGCCGTACTATCTTTACAGGCAGAAGTATATATTGGGCGGTCTGGAAAATTCGGGTTGGTGTAAAAAGAACTGCGTGTGCATATATAACATAAGAATGATGGATGATACAAGCACGTGCTGGGCAGCGGGAGCGGGATCTGTAAGTAAGCGTTGCTATTACGGAACTTCGCGTACGGAGCGCAGAGCCGATTCAAAGAATATTGCCGAATATATAGACGGTA
>CAJLXE010000315.1 GCA_905210525.1 uncultured Clostridia bacterium
ATGCCAATTTTTCCGACGGCACATAAAAGGAATACAGTATGATATCCGTATACAGTGATTGTGACATATTTTTACGTCCCAATCCTGCCGAACAGGCTTTGACAGGATTGCACAGCTCCGGCTTCAATGATTTTCATGAAGTAAAACCCATTGAAATATTTCGCTCGCAGCCGTTTGAAACATTGCATATTGTTTTGTCGGGCAAAGGAATTTATCATCAGGGTGCAAAAACATATCACATATCTGCCGGAAATATGTTCTACACTCCCGCCGATATGCCCATATGCTATTATCCCGAACGGGACGAGCCATGGAGCTATGTTTGGTTTGCATTCAATTCGGATGTTCTTACGAAATATTTCTCACTTTTTGAGCTTGACACCGAATCACCTGTAAAAGATATTAAAAACTTTAAGGAAATAAAAAACATCGTTGCCTGCCTTATCGAAGAATACCGTAATTTTTCTTCACAGCCCGTATTCCGCTGTCTGGCGGCGTTCATGAAAATTCTTGCAGTTGAAGCAAAAGAAATCGAATCCAAAGAAGATGCCAAAACCGTATATATACAGAACATAAAAAAATACATCGAAAACAACTACAAATCTCAGGATTTTACCGTTGACGCGCTCTGCGACATGATGCACCTGAGTCATTCGTATATATGCCGCATATTCAGCGATGTGGAAGGCTGCACGGTTATGAATTATATCGAAACCGTACGTTTAGGCAAAGCCGCCGAGCTTTTACGCGACACATCGCTCAATGTCAATCACATAGCTTCGTCTGTAGGATATAATGACGCTCTCCATTTTATGAAAAGGTTTAAAAAGCACTTCGGAGTCACCGCATTGCAGTACAGAAAAAACATTTCCGCCAAAAAATAATTTTCATACACCGAATCAGTCTCCCGGAAAATTTTGTAAAGGAAATATGTTTAAATCCGCTTTTTACCGTAAAAAATCCTCCGAGAGCAATCAAAAGGCTCAATCCCCCTCACAGATATTCGGAATAATATGCGCCGATTTTAAATGCAAATTTTATTAAATGCAGACTCCGATTATCCGCCTCCGATATGAAAACAAATATATTCGTCAAAAATCAATAAGCCGTAACAGTATCGTTACGGCTTATGCAATGGTGGGAACAATAGGGCTCGAACCTATGACCCTCTGCTTGTAAGGCAGATGCT
>CAJLXE010000316.1 GCA_905210525.1 uncultured Clostridia bacterium
GCCTACGGCTCTGTGGCCGCCCAACGATATAAGACCCTTTGCGGCAGCATCCTTAGCAAATTTCTTATCGAGATCCGCATCGGGAGTCTTGAATACCACGTTCATCAAAGAACGGTCTTCAGCCGGTATTGTGTTGGAATAGAACGTTGAATTATCAATAAAATCATATACAAGAGCAGCCTTTTCGATATTGATTTTTTCGATAGCTTCAACGCCGCCCTGAGCAAGCAGCCATTCAAATACGAGACCTGCAATGTAAATGCCGTAAGTAGGCGGAGTATTATACATTGAACCGTTTTCGGAATGTGTTTTGTAGTCGAGCATTATAGGAGTGCTTTCGGAAGCTGTGCCTATAAGATCTTTTTTTACGATTGCAACGCACAAACCGGAAGGTCCGATGTTTTTCTGAGCGCCGGCAAATATCATGCCGAAGTTATTTACATCTATTTTTCTTGAAAGAATATCTGATGACATATCTGCAATAAGCGGAACATTTCCTGTATGAGGATATTTTTTGAATTCTGTTCCGTATATTGTGTTGTTTGACGTCATGTATACATAGTCGCCCTCAAAGTTTATGCCGTTGAAATCAGGTAGTCTGTTATAATTTTCTTCCTTTGTGGAGCATACAACACGAACGTTTGTGAATTTTTTTGCTTCCTTTATTGCTTTTGCCGACCAATAACCTGAGTCTATGTAATCGGCAGAGCCGATTTTATTGAAATTCATAGGAATCATTGCAAATTGCAGTGACGCGCCCCCCTGAAGAAACAGAACTGCGTATTCATCGCTTATATTGTAAAGCTTTCTGAGATTTTTTTCAGCATTCTCGATGATTTCTTTGTACGCAGCGGATCTGTGACTCATTTCCATAACAGACATTCCGGTTGAGTTGTAATCAAGAAGCTCAGCCTGAGCTTTTACAAGCACGTCATACGGGAGCTGTGCAGGACCTGATGAGAAATTATAAACACGATTCATAAAAGATACCGCCTTTCAAATATTAAAATATATTGGAAAAAACTCTGATTTTACAGAGACTTTCTTATCGGAATATATTATAT
>CAJLXE010000317.1 GCA_905210525.1 uncultured Clostridia bacterium
ATATACATATAATATTTGCCCGATTTTCCCGGAGCCATCTTTCCTATCACCGTATCCGTATCTATAATGTCGCCTTCCGCCACTATTATTTCGTCGCAGCATCCGTATATAATTCTTACGCCCTCGCTGCTTTCAACCTCAATAAATTTGCCGAGCGTTTCATTTTCGCCCACACTGCATACACTCCCCTCAACGGAAGAAACAATATCGTTCTGTTCGCTTGCTTCTATTATTATGCCGAGGCAAGGCGAACCGTTTTCACTTTTATCCCCGTAATGAACAACAACATTTCCTTTTGTCGGAAATCTTATTGCAGGATAACTCGACGGATAAAACACAGACTTTATATCGCCCGACTTTATTGCTGAAACAAACTTTTCGATACCGTATTCCTCCGGAATCGAGTAATTGCATGACGACCATGCTTTTATTGCGTCATAACATACCGACACCGTAATATCCGTACTGTTTTTCATAAGCATGAGCCCACTGAATACCGTTATGCAAAGTATTATGCGAATCAGAATACTCCCCAGAGGCGATTCATCATCGTTTTGTGCAATACCGCGCGGAATTTTGGGCGTTACTGTATATTCGGGCTTATCTTGTTCGGTTGAATCGTTAGTATGCGCCGCACGCGAAGCCGATACTCTGTATGCAACGTTGCCAAGATTGAATATTCTTTTATTATATTCCATAATCTCCCCCTGTCTCGGAATAAGCAGAAAATCCGGTCCTGAATTGTTGATATTTACAAAAGGTCTGTATCAAAGCCTTTGTAAATTATATTTCGGGTACCGCTTTTTAATTACATAAATTATTAAACAAAAATATTCCCCAAGAAAGCTTTGCAACAAGTCAAGCGCAAGCGAACGCAAATTTTTTGTTTCCGGGATTTTAAATCCGTTTTGTATAAAAACAAAAAATACAACAATAATATTAATATGGAAAAAATATTAAGTCTTGCAAAAGAAAAGAAAAATTTTATAATACTCGGCTGCATTTCGGGGCTTATAAACGGACTGCTCGGCAGCGGCGG